>CADDZK010000500.1 GCA_902812425.1 Actinomycetota bacterium | reverse complement strand
CCTGAGTGTCGCCGCAAGCGCGACGTCCTTCGGTCTCTTTGCAGCCTCCCGCTCCCCGACAGGATGCCCCGTCTCGCCCACGATACGGCTCCTCCGCCCTAGGGGCCCTCCACGACCTCTCTCGGGAGCCTCGAGCCGCACGGGTCTGAACTGCTCCGTCGCCGTGTGGCTGCGTTCTCCTGTCCCCGTGCGAGCCTCCGAAGGCTCGGGGTCGCTGCGGGAGAGCTCGCCTCCATCCTCGCTCGTGGCGGGCGGGGTCGTACCGCCTTCCGGCCCGTCCGGTGGGTCGGGAGGGTCTTCGGAGAGGGCGTTCTCCAGCTCCTCCGGGTCTATGCCGGGCTGCTCGAAGGGGTCGCGTCTGCGCCGGTGCGAGAGGGCGAGCATGGCCGCGCGCTTCACGTCGTCGATGAGCACTTCGTCGCGGGCGTCCCAGGCTGCCAGCACGCGGGCGGTCTTGGCGGTAACCAGGTCGCCGCGCAGGCCGTCCACGCCCAGTTCGGCGCAGAGGGTCGAGATCCTGAACAAAACGTCTTCGTCCAGATTCACCTCTGGGAGCCGCAGCCGGGCAGATTCTACGGAGGCCGCAAGCTCTGCGTCTGCGGGCGACCATTCTGTAGCGAACTCTTCGGGGTCTGTCTCGTAGTGCAGCCTGCGGCGGACGACCTCGACCCTGTCGGCCGGGTCGGGACTCCCTGAGACCTCGACGGTGACACCGAAGCGGTCGAGGAGTTGCGGGCGCAGCTCACCCTCCTCGGGGTTCATCGTGCCGACCAGGATAAAGCGCGAGGGATGGCGCACGCTCACGCCCTCGCGCTCGACGTGGTTCACGCCCATCGCAGCCACGTCGAGAAGAAGGTCCACGAGGTGGTCAGAGAGCAAATTCACCTCGTCCACATACAGAATGCCCCTGTGCGCAGAGGCCAGCAGCCCGGGCTCGAAGGCCTTCCTCCCCTCGGAGAGCGCCTTCTCGATGTCAAGCGTCCCTGTCAGCCTATCCGTGCTCGCCCCGACGGGCAGTTCCACCAGCCGCACCGGACGCGTCTCGGCCGGCGCGTCCGGCGGGTGTGTTCCCGCCGGACATTCGGGGTTTGGAGCGTCCGGGTCGCAGGAGTAAGGACAGCCAGTGACTACCCGTATCCGGGGCAGGAGACGAGCCAGCGCTCGTACCGCCGTAGACTTCGCGGTCCCCTTCTCGCCGCGCACCAGCACGCCCCCGACCTCGGGTGAGACGGCGTTAACGAGCAGGCCGAGTTTCAGATCCTCCTGTCCGACGATAGCTGAGAAGGGGTAGGGATGCCGGTACGCGCTCACGAGACATCCTCCAGCATCCCCTCGTTCTCCAGGTAAGCCCGTTTGAGGGCTTCAAGGTCCTCTTCTTCTGGCTCGGACCAGAGGCCACGCTCCGCCGCTTCCAGTAGCCGCTCGGAGATGGCGCGGAGCGCCCAGGGGTTGGATCGTTGCATGAAGTCCCGCACTTCCTGGTCCAGGACGTACTTCCTCGTCACGTCGCGGTACATCCAGTCCTCGACGACGCCGGCGGTGGCGTCGTAGCCGAAGAGGTAGTCGACTGTGGCCGAGAGCTCGAAGGCGCCCTTGTAGCCGTGGCGCTGCATGGCCTCTATCCACTTCGGGTTGGCGACGCGGGAGCGGAAGACACGGCGGGCCTCCTCGGAGAGATCCATCGTCTTCACCCTTGATGGGTCCGCCGAATCACCGATGTACGCCTTCGGGTCGCGGCCGGTCAGGGCGCGGACGGCGGCGATCATACCCCCGTGGTACTGGAAGTAGTCGTCCGAGTCGAAGAGGTCGTGCTCGCGGTTGTCTATGTTCTTTACAGCTATCTCGGTACGCCGCAGATTATCCTCCATCGACTTTCGCGCTTCGACGCCGTCGAGGCCCTTCCCGTAGGCGTAGCCTCCCCAGACCGCGTAGACTTCGGCGAGGTCCTCGTCCGTACGCCAGTTGCGTGCGTCCATCAGCGGGAGGAGTCCGGCCCCGTAGGCGCCCGGTTTCGAGCCGAAGATGCGCGTGGTCGAGCGGCGCTCATCCGCACCATTGCGTTTCTCCTCCTCGGCGTGTTTCCTGACGAAGTTCATCTCTTCTGGCTCATCCAGAGCGGCGACGGTCGTGAAAGCATCGTCCATCAGGGAGATCAAATTCGGAAAAGCGTCTCTGAAGAAGCCGCTGATCCTGACAGTAACGTCGATCCTCGGCCGGCCCAGCTCTTCGAGCGGGACAACCTCGAGCCCCGTCACCCGCCGCGACTCCTCGTTCCAGACGGGCCTCACGCCGAGGAGGGCGAGTATCTCCGCGATGTCGTCTCCCTGCGTCCGCATGGCCGCCGTACCCCAGACCACGATCCCGACGCTCTCGGGATATCGCCCCTCCTCTTCCATATAGCGCCGCAAGAGGTCGTCCGCGAGCCCCTGCCCCACCTCCCAGGAGAGAAGAGAAGGGAGCGCCTTCGGGTCCACGGAGTAGAAGTTGCGTCCCGTAGGCAGCACGTTGACGAGCCCGCGCGTCGGAGAGCCCGAAGGC
>CADDZK010000499.1 GCA_902812425.1 Actinomycetota bacterium | reverse complement strand
GCATCTCGCGGACCTTGGTACCGCTGATAAAGACGTGGTTCTCTTTGCTGTGGGGGCAGGTCTTGGTCGTCCCCATACCCTGGCACTGGAGGCAGAAGAAGGCGTGCTCGAAGAAGAGTGGGGTAAGCCCTATCTCCTCGGGCTCGAACTCGTCGAAGATGTGTTGGGCGTCGTATTCGCCGTAGAAGGGGTTGCCCTTGGAGTCCTTGCCGGGTCCCGCGTGGTCGCGCCCGACGATGAAGTGCGTACAGCCGTAGTTCTTGCGGCAGATCGCGTGGAAGATAGCCTCACGGGGTCCTCCGTAGCGCATAGCTGCGGGGAAGACGGCGAGCAGCGTGCGGTCCTTCGGGTAGTAGCGCTCCAGGATCGTCTCGTACGATCTCATCCTCACGTCGGCGGGGATGTCCTCGGAGCGGGTCTCGCCGACGAGCGGATTGAGGAGCAGCCCGTCGACTATCTCGAGGGCGCTCTTCTGGATGTACTCGTGCGAGCGGTGCACGGGGTTACGGGTCTGGAAACCGACGACGCGCTTCCAGCCCTTCTCGGCGAAGACCTCACGCAGCTGCTCTGGCGTGTAGTGGTACTCCGGGAAGGGCTTCGGGTTCGGGTCGTCGACGAGCAGCGTGACCTCGCCGCCAAGGAGGGTGTCCTTCTGGCGGTAGACGGCTGCGACGCCGGGGTGCTCTGAGTTCGTCGTGCCGAAAACCTCTCTAGCCTCGTGCTCCTTGTCGTAGGAGTAGCGGTCCTCGACGATCATCGTCGCCAGGACGCGGCCTGCGCCATCGCAGAGGGAGATCTCCTCGCCCGCACTGATCCCCTGAGCCTCTTCCTCGCTTACAGGGAGTGTTATCGGCAGGCTCCAGACCAGCCCGTTCTTCAGGTGCATCGTCTCGACGACGCTCTCGTAGTCTTCGCTGACCATAAAGCCCGTAAGGGGCGAGAAGACGCCTGTGGCGATCATCTCCAGGTCAGAGAGGGCCCTCGGGCCCAGAGTTACCCTGGCGAAGCCCTCGGCCCTTCGGAGAAGCTCCTCGCGCTGGTCCTCGGGAACCCTGCGGTCGACGAGCTCGCCGCCGTGCGGGGTGATCGTGGTGTATTCGGTGCTTAAGGTCATCGGTTTACCTCCGCGAGAATAGTGGTCTGCCTCTCGGGCAGCCTACGCAACAAGCGGCCGGCGAGGCCGGCCGCGCAGTGATCCCAGGGACGCTCGCCTACGACCCATAGCCTGAGTTCGCCGGCGTAAGAGCGTGAGATCTCCGTAAAGCGGCCGTGGCCAATGCCCGCCGCTTCGAGGGCGGTCCCCCATTCTTCCCAGAGGAGATCCGAGACAAAAGCCGCCTCTGCGATGATACGGCTTCCCTCCTCCGGCGAGTCCTCAAGGAGGGCGCGGGCCTCGGCCTTTAGCTCCGTGGGCTCATCCGGCAGAGGCAGTCTCTTTAGAGCGTCTTCCAACTAGTACCTCACCGCTTCGTGCTCGACAGGGGCGCGGTCCGTCCCTGCGTAGTCGTTCAGGTGCTCCTCGTAGTCTATAAAGAGCGGGGCTTCCGGGTCGAAAGCCCGCTTCAGACTATTGAAGGCCACCCTCTTGTCCAAGCCGTCTAGCTTATCCAAAGCCTGCGGCTTGTCAAGGGGACGGAGCTCGAGTCTGTCCCTGACGCTGTCGAAGGCGGCGAGCCCTTCTTCGCTCCGGACGAGCACGCTGGAGTAGCCGTCGGCGCTGCCGACGCTCCCCACGGAGATGTCTGCGGCGTGGCCCATGAAGTCCGCGCACTCGTCGCAACCCTTGAGGGCGGCACCGTGGAAGTCACGTATCGGCTCCTCGAAGATCGTGGCTCCGTCGAGGTCCTGGACGATCATCTTCCCGCGGATGATATCGACCCGCCCGACATTATCGAGGTCCACGTCTCTCTTGTCGCTGATCTCCTCGAGCATAAGCTTCTCGTAGTTGAAGCTCTTGGTGCAGAGCAGGGCGATGGTCAGGGTGATCGCCTCGACCTTCGATGAACCCCAGGTCCAAGGCCTCGCCTGCATCGCCTTGATACCTTCGATCTCGCACGGCGTCCCGACCACGGCGATCCTCGGGTTCGGCGGCAGGTCGTAGTCCTTGAAGTCGACGTGCCCGAGCGCGAGCGTCTGGTTGTAGAAGCTACCGGCACATTCCCTGACCTCTTCCGGCGTCGTCGCAAGGAATGCCTCGCCCTTCCAGCGCTCGGACGCGCTCTCGCGCGCAAGCAAGGCGCCATCGATCTCACCCTCTTCGAGAAGCGAGATGAGGAGCGCACTGACGAAGCCGCCGTCCTGCACGCCGTCTATTCGCTGTTTGACACGGGCCGTGTAGCTCTCCTCGACGCGCCCGATCCCCTCGATGCCATCACCGTTGCCGGTGATCTTCCAGGTCGACTCGTACTGCAACCCGCCGCGCGGACAGAAGTCCCAGCACAGCGAGCAGCCGGTGCACATCTTGACGAGCTCAGGGAGGTCGTCCTTGCCGATGCCGATGGAGTCTGTTGGGCAGGCGGCGACGCAGACACCGCACTGCACGCAGC
>CADDZK010000498.1 GCA_902812425.1 Actinomycetota bacterium | reverse complement strand
GACCAACCCTGGCTCGCCTACGTCTGCCCTCACGAGCCCCATGGCCCTTACTACCCGGCACCACGCCATGCGGACGAGTTCAAGGGGGCCACCTGGGACCCGGCCTCAGAGGGCGAGGCCGACCTCTCGGATAAGCCCTCAAGGATTCGCCAGGAGCCTACCTATACGGACGTCGAGGAGGCCCAAAACGAGCAGGAGTACCGCGGGAAGCTCAGGGAGCTTCAGAGCGTAGACGACATGGTGAGACACCTCATGCAGGCTCTCACCGATACTGAGCAGTTAGAGAACACCTTGATCTTCTTCCTTTCGGACAACGGCTATCTCTTCGGTGAGCATAGACTCGCCGGCAAGAACTTACCCTACGACGAGGCGTGCAGGATACCGTTCGTGGCGTGTGGCCCTGGTGTTGACTCGGGCTATCTCTCGAACGCCCTCGTCTCGCAGGTGGATCTCGCACCGACCCTGCTAGATGCCGCGGGGTTCCCAGCCGAAGCCTACGACGATATGGACGGGCGTAGCATCTTGCCCCTGCTTAGAGGGGAGGAGCCGTTGGACTGGCGAAGGGACCTTCTAATCGAGGACGTGAACGCTGGCTGGTTCTCTGTTAGGACGGCGACCCACTTCTACACAGAGTGGGATGATGGGTCCGTTGAGCTCTACGACCTCATTAGCGACCCGGACCAGATGCAAAGTGTGCACGCCGACCCGGCGAATGCTGACCTGATAGCCACCCTCTCTGTGCGCCTCGCGGAGCTCAAGGGTTGCTCTGGCGCTTCCTGCCGGAGTGCGGCAGTGCCTCAGAGCCCGTAAGGACCCTCAAGGTATGAGACGCCGCTGGCGCTCGGCGAGCGGCGGGAGATCCTCCGCTGGGGGGATCAGGTCGAGGACCTTCACGTCTTCGAGGGGCTCGTCGCCCGCGAGAAGTATGGATGATGCTGCACCGAAGCCGGAATGGTAGTCGATCTCCTCGCGTATCCCTGAGAGGCCGTCCTCGGGGCCAACGCGGGGGTTCGCCCGCCGGCCTGTGGAGGCGTCGGCCCAGCCGCGCTCATATGCCGGCGCTTTCGCCCTCTCCAGGAGGTCTAGGACGCTCTGGCGCGAGTAGAAGGACCAGTATGCTCCGTCGCTCTCAAGGAGCCTCTCGCCCAGGGCGCGCATCTCCGAGCGGGCGTAGAGCGGGTTGAGGTTGCGCGAGTCCAATGGAGTGAGCGGGACCTGGTTCGCGGTGCGAGAGACGACCTGAGCGAGGGCGGTGCCCTCTGAGGCGACGATGTCCTCGTAGCGGATGACGTTGGATTCGGGCAGATGCTCGAGTATGCGCCCATACCACCAGTCGAGCAGCAAGAGCTGTCTCTCTACACGGTCCTCCTCGACTGCGAGCATCTCGGAGAGGGCCGAATCGTAGCGTTCGGCTACGGGGGAATGTCCGTCGCGGGCGGCGTGGTTGACAGATGCCCAGGACGCGAGTATCGCAAGGGGGTTTCTCGTCACGGCGTAGCAGGGGAAGCCCTCTACGAGATCCGGCAAAAGGGCCGTGAGAGTTGCCGGGTCCTTGACGATTAGCCAGAAGCCGGCGCTGTAGGCATCTCCGTTCATCTCGATGCGGCCCAGCTCCGAACCTTTGCTGACCAGTTGGTAGCGCAGGCCCTCGGAGTCTGGGTTCTCGGGGTCCCGGGTCCGCTCGGCGGCGTACGGATCTGTCGAGATCGTTCCGCCCATGTGCTTTGTCTCGGCGAACCCGCGCAGCCGAATGTTGCGGCGCTGGCGGCTAAAGAAGCGCGCCATTGCCCCGAGGACCTCCTCCTCAGTGGCTTGGGGACTGACGAAGCCAAAGGGGCGGATGGGCTCGTGCAGTGCCACGGTGTCAGGCAGCTTGTTGAGGAGGTTGCACGTTAGCGTGGTGCCGCTTCTAGGAGGACCGGTCAGCACCACGTTGCGCTTGTTCTGCTCGCGAAAGACCTCCATGTCCATGGGGGCGCACTATAGCAAGCTGAGCGGGGCGGGCGCAAAAGCAGGCGCCGTCCTCGAGCACACTAGAGCTTTTCTACTCAAGAGGAGACACAAGGGTTTGAGTTCTAAGAGCCGCGGTTTCGGATACAAGGGAGAGGCGCAGGCTAGAAGCGCCGCGAGGCAGGTCTCCTCAGAGCCTATCTGGAAACCCGCCCCCGCATCGGTCACTACGACCGAGGTGGGACCTCAGGCGATCACCACCCCGAAGGTAGCCCCGCAGGCTGTGGGCACGACCGAGATAGGCCCTGCCGCCGTCGTCACAGCCAAGATCGCTTCTCAGGCTGTGACGACCACAGAGCTGGGGCCTAATGTGGTGAATACCTCGAAGCTCGCCGTCCAGGCTGTGACCTCTACGGAGCTCGCGGCCAACTCCGTCATAGGCCCGAAGATCGCCGACGGTGTGATCGAGGGCGCAAAACTCGTCCCACAGGCTGTGGGCACGACACGCCTTGAGGACGTGTCGGTAACGAACGGGAAGATCGCTCCGCAGGCAGTTGACTCGGGCAAGATCACCGACGCCCTCAAGAATCCCGGACAGAGTGTCTAT
>CADDZK010000497.1 GCA_902812425.1 Actinomycetota bacterium | reverse complement strand
GTAGAGGGCGGCGTCGGCGGCGTGGGTCAGCTCTTGGCGGGTTCTTCCGTCCTCGGGATAGCTGGCGACGCCTATCGAGATGGTGGTCGTGGCAGCGACGCCGTTCCTCTCGAATGTATGCTCTTCGACGCGACGTCGGATCTCCTCGGCCACCTCAAGAGCCTCCTCTTTCGAGAGGTCGGGGAGGACACTCTGGTACTCGTCCCCGCCGAAGCGGGTGGCGCTGCGACCCTCTTCCTGGTGCAGGGCCCCGATAATTCGCCCTATCTCACCAACGACGAACTCGCCGAGCAGGTGCCCGTGGGAGTCATTTATCTTCTTCAGGCTGTCTATGTCGGCCATGAGGACGCTAAGAGGTCTTCCCTCGTCGGCCATCGCCTCGAGGCGGTGCTCGAACTCGCGGTCGAAGCGACCCTTTGAGAAGAGGCCCGTGAGGTGGTCGCGGTTTACGAGCTGGTGCAGCTGTTCGTAGAAGGAGGCTTTGATCTCATCCTGGTGCGAGAACTCGAGTACGGAGTCGCCCATGTGGATGCGGTCCCCGTCCGAGAGGCGTTGGCCGCACCCTGGACCTTCGAGGACCTCACCGTTGACCGCGAGCGCCTTGCCCGCTCCCACGCCCCGCACCGCGTATCCGCCCGGTTCCCTGTAGACCTCGGCGTGGCGCGGCTCGACCTCGACGTCGCGCACCACGATGTCGGCCCGGAACGGGTCGCTTCCCAACACGAGCGTCTCTTCGCCTATCTCGAAGAAGTCGCCTAAGCCCGGTCCTTGCAAGACCACCAGGTGTGGCCGGTTCGTCCCTGCGACGTCGTTCTCTATCTCGGCATGCAACCTGACGTAACCTCCGTAAAGAGTCATTCTAGCATCCGCTCCGCAGACCAAGACGTGCGCCCGACGATGCTAGAATGAGGATACAAAGGCAGGCGAGTCTGGCACGGGAGCTGGCATTTGGAAGTGCAGGAGAGGCGTACTTATACGGCGGTCATAGGGCTCGAGTTTCACGTCCACCTGGCGACGACGACCAAGATGTTCTGTGGTTGCAGGGTGACCTACGGCGAGCCCCCGAACACCCACACCTGTCCCGTCTGCCTGGGCCACCCCGGCGCCCTGCCCGTCACCAACGAGAAGGCCGTCGAGCTGGGGGTGATGGCGGGGCTCGCGCTCAACTGCGATGTCGCCGAGAGGGTCGTCTTCGCCAGGAAGAACTACTTCTACCCAGACCTTCCGAAGGGGTATCAGATCTCCCAGTACGACGAGCCGATCTGTACCGGAGGACACCTCGACGTCCTGACTTCGGAGGGCAGGATCCGGGTCGGCATCACGCGCCTCCACCTGGAAGAAGACGCCGCGAAGAACGTCCACGTAGGCACCTCGGGCCGCATGCACGGCTCGGTCGGCTCCCTTATCGACTTCAACCGCGGCGGCACGCCCCTTATGGAGATCGTCACCGAGCCCGACATCCCATCACCGGAGGCCGCACGCGCGACGGCCAACCAGCTCAAGGAGATACTGCGCGCCGTCGGCGTCTCGGAGGCGGACATGGAGAAGGGGCAGCTCCGCTGCGACGCCAACGTCTCCATACGCAACCCCGACGGTTCCTTCGGTACCAAGACCGAGCTGAAGAACATGAACTCGTTCCGCTTCGTCGAGCGGGGACTCGTGCGCGAGCTCGAGCGCCAGCGTGAGATACTGGAGAGCGGTGGCCGCGTCGAGCAGACCACGCTCCACTACGACCCCGAGACCGACGAGGTGCACGAGCTCCGCAGCAAGGAGTACGCCCACGACTACCGCTACTTCCCCGAGCCCGACCTCCTACCGCTCGAGCTCTCGCCGGCCTACGTAAGAGAGCTCGGAGCGCAGCTCCCCGAGCTGCCCGACCAGATGCTCGCCCGCTTCACTCGGCAGTACGGCCTCTCCGAGTACGACGCGGGGGTGCTCACGGCGGACAGGGACCTCGCCGCCTTCTATGAGGCCGTCGCCGCTGAGGTCGACCCCAAACAGGCGTCCAACTGGATCTCCGGCGACCTGCGCGCGCTCCTGAACGAGACAGGTATGGACATCTCCGATTCCAGGGTCACGCCCGGGCACATGATAGAGCTAATAGAGCTGGTCGGATCTGGCAAAGTCTCACGCTCCGCGGCGAGGACGGTTCTCGGCAAGGTCTTCGAGACCGGCGATTCGCCCTCTGCCGTCGTCGAGCGTGAGGGCCTCGCCTCGGTCGGCTCGGACGAGCTCTCCGGCGTCGTGGACGAGGCGATCTCCGCCAACCCCGACGAGGCCGAGCGCGTCAGGAATGGCGACAAGAAGGTCGTCGGTTTCCTCGTCGGACAGGTGATGAAGGCTACCCGAGGTAACGCCGACGGCGGACGCGTGCGCGAGCTCCTGATGGAGAAGCTGGGCTCCTAGAGGGCCGTCGCCCTGAGCTCCCCGCGTATCGGCATCCCCTTTTTCGAACCATCCGTCCTCCCCGACGCCGTCCACGGCGCAGGAGGGGAGCCTGTACCCCTTCGCCTGCCGCCCGCCCTCCCGGAGGGCGGGCGGCAGGCGAAGGGGTACAGG
>CADDZK010000496.1 GCA_902812425.1 Actinomycetota bacterium | reverse complement strand
CGCTCGTCGCGTTCTCTGCTCACAGTGCTTCCCGAGCTCTCAGAGTGGGAAGGTACAGTACTCCCAGTCCCTTAGCTCCCTGACCTTCTCGCCGACCCCCACTCTGATAGCACGGCTAGGTCCGTCGGTATGGGCGGCCACGGTCAACCGTCCTCTCCCGAGAGAGATCTCCACAGGCGTTTCGTGGAATCGGATATGGAGCGAGAGGCCGTCAAGCCTCCCATTCGGATTCGGTGCGAAGCAGAGGGTCGTATCCATCGCCTTCGCTCCGACGTACCCGCGCTGGATCAGGTCCAGAGTCCCTGCCATCACCCCCATGTGGATGCCTTCCTTGGTGGTGCCGCCCTGAACGTCGCCGACGTCGCTCTCAAGCGCCGTCATGAACATCTCCCAGGATCTCTCTGGGTCCAGCTCGGCCAGAATGGCGGCGTGCACGACGTAGCTCAAAGTCGAACCGTGGGTGGTGCGGGGCTCGTAGTAGGCGATGTTCTCTCTGGCCGTGTCGAGCGTGTATTCGTAGCCGAGCCTCTCGAAGAGTCGCCGTAGCTCCTCTTCTGAGAAGAGGAAGAACAGCATGAGGACGTCGGGTTGCTTGGAGAGCTTGTAGCGGTCGGGCGTGTCCCCCTCGGCCTTGAGGATCCTATCGAGACGCTGGATGTTGCCGTACTTGGCGCGATAGCCCTCCCAGTCAAGCTCCGCGAGGTCCTCGTAGCCCTCAAACTGGCTGATGATCCCGTCGGCATGGAAAGGGACGAACATCCTTTCGCTCATGTCTTTCCATCCGTGGATCTCGTCCTCGGTGCACCCTATCTTGTCGCACAACGACCGGCGCGTGCGCTCGGGGAGCAGCTCTAAGACCTTCTGGGCGGTCTCTCCGATCCAGGCGGCCATCACGTTGGTATAGGCGTTATTTTTCAGGCCCTCTTCTTCCGAGTTCGGATACTTCTCATGGAACTCGTCAGGGCCCATGACCCCGTGTATCTCGTAGCGCCCGCGATCGGCGTTGAAGTGGGCGATAGATGACCAGAAGCGGGCGATCTCGAGCATCATCTCTGCGCCGTAGGCGAGGAGGAACTCGAAGTCGCCGGTCATCTGGTAGTAGCGCCAGATGTTGTAGAAGATGGCCGCGCTCACGTGGCGCTGGTTGTGGGAGAGGTCGGGCTCCCACTTACCCGAGTTTGGGTTGAGGTGCACGACCTGCGTCTCCTCCTGACCGTCGGAGCCGCTCTGCCACGGATACATAGCTCCTCTGTAACCGGCTACTTTGGCCGCCGCCTTGGCCTCATCCAACCTCCGGTAACGATACATCAAGAGCCCGCGCGTGATCTCGGGCAGGCGGAAGTTCAGGAATGGGTAGATGTAGAGCTCGTCCCAGAAGACGTGCCCGCGGTAGGCCTCGCCGTTCAAGCCGCGGGCGGGGACGCCCGCGTCGAGGTCGGCCGTGTGCGGCGAGCAGACCTGCAGGATGTGGGAGATGTGCAGCCGAACGAGCGGCTGAACACGCTCGGCCTTGGGGATGCGCATGTCGCATAGTGACCACAACTCGTCCCACGCCCTGGCGTGCCGCTCGAAGGTCTCGGCGAAGAGCCCATAGCGGCCGACCGCCTTCGTAGCGTTTCCAAGGGCCTCGTTTATGGCGTGATCACTGGAGGTGTAGAAGGCCACCATCTTCTCGACGCGCACGGGCTCTTTCTCCTCGACCTCGAAGGCGAGCACCTGATGTATATAGTCTTCCATCCTGTAGAGGCTGCGCCGGGGCTCGATCTCCCCGCCCTCGCCGTAGACCCGTGTCCTGGCCGCCTCGGCGACGTAGATGCGCGACTGGCGGGTCTGGGCCACGAGCGCGATGACGTCTGGCTCTATCAACCTGGTCGTTACGGGGTTTAGGTGGCGTCCTTCGAGCTTCCTGTAGCGCGCGACGCCCCAGTTCTCCACCTGAGCATCGAGCGCCGTGAGGACCTCGGCCCTCCCAGACCAGTTCACCGGGAAGATGGTCCACTCGATGGCAGCCTGATGCATGCTGGCCATGCTCACGAAGCGACGCGAGCGCAAGGTGGTCTCACGTCCTGCCCGGTCTCGGAAGCACACGGTACGCGAAACGGTGGCGGTTCGCATATCCAACTCGTGCCTGTAGGATAGGATCTCGGCGTTGCCCAGTTCGACTGGCTCCTCGCCCTCGATCATGAGCTTCATCACGAGCCAGTTGGGCAAATTCACGAGGTCCTCGTTCACGACTGGTCTTCCGGCCATGATGGTCGTCTCCCTGTTATATCCGCTGTGGGTGTAGGTGCCCGGGTAATGCACGCCGTCGGCGTCGGCCCACTCGGCCGCACCACGCGTGCAGAAGTAACCGTTTCCTGTTGAGGTCAGCGCCTCGCGCAAGCCCTCCTCTGATGGGTCGAAGTGCTCGTAGGCGAGCGTCCACTCCCCGCCGGGGATCTCCCTCGTCTCTCTCGTCAAATCGTCTCCCGTTCTTTCTCCACCCTTCTATGAATGTGCATCCTATCTCTACACCAGCTCAAGCTCCGCGAGATCGTGAACGACCAGGTCGGCACCGCTTCTCTTGAGT
>CADDZK010000495.1 GCA_902812425.1 Actinomycetota bacterium | reverse complement strand
GCCCGAGAGAGTCAGCGTCGCCAGCTCGAGCCCGGCGACCGAGCTGTTGCCGAGCAGCACCGCCTCGTGACCGAGGATACAAGGTGCGGCGAGCAACCACACGCCCTCGGCCGGCAACGGTTTGGATACTATGGACCCGACCACGTGGTCGCTCGCCACCGCGACGCCCGAGTAGGCGAGCGCGCCAGGGGCAGCCATCGGGTGAGTCCGGTCTCCTTTGTGCCATCCGCTTACCTCCCATTCCCGGCCTTGTGGCTCAGCGGGGCTTCCGGCTGCCGGCGTCGCCCTGGCGTCGGTCCCAGAGAGCTACGGGTCTCGCCAGTCGGCCCGGCCGGAGAACTATAATCGCACCACCAAGGAACCATGCGCACCTGCGCGCTCATCTCTTGCGGGCAGCGTAGGCCGCGGCCGTCAGCCCGAGCGCCCCTGCCGCCGCCAGCCAGGTGCGGTGGGTGCTCGCCAGCCACTGGTAGCTCTTCGGTAAGGAGCGCTCGTCGAAGGCGCCGTGCGCGCCGCGGTCCTCCGCGTCGTCCACGGGCTCGAAGAGGTTGTCCTTGCGATCCGGGCCCACCGGCTCGTCGGTCTGCTGGGAGTCGAAGCCGGTACGGGCCAGGTAGTAGTCGAGCTCCCTCGGGATCACCTTGTTGCCCAGTATGGCCTTCACCGCGGGCCAAGCGAGCCACAGCTCGTTACGGTCGTGGTGGGCGGCCCAGTAGATCGCCTCGGCCGGCACCTCCGGCTGGAAGATCGGAGGAACGGGCTGCGGGTTGTTCGGCAGCCGGCTCCTGACCCACCCGAACTGCGGCGTGTTTACCGCCGGCAGTTGTACCATGGTGATCCTGACGTCGCTACGGTCGTGGATCAGCTCGCTCCTAACGGACTCGGTAAAGCCCTGGATTGCGTGCTTGGAGCCGCAGTAGGCCGACTGCAACGGTATCGCCCGGTAGGCGAGCGCCGATCCTACCTGGACGATGTGGCCCTTGTTCCGGGGCAGCATCCGTTTGAGAGCCGCAAGGGTGCCATAGACCGTACCGAGGTACGAGACCTCCGTGACCCTCTTGTACTCCTCGGGTGTCATCTCCTTGGCCGGGGAGAAGACCGACACCATCGCGTCGTTGACCCACACGTCGATCGGACCGAGCTCTTCCTCCACCCTCTGTGCGGCCGCCTCTACGGCCTCGGCGTAGGCAACGTCGGTGGGGAGTACCAGCGCCTTACCGCCGAAGGACTCCACCTCGGTCCTGGCCCCCTCGAGCCCTGCGCGGCCTCGGGCCAGGAGCCCCACGCGCGCCCCGCGCTTCGCGAAGGCTTGGGCGGTGGCCCGTCCCACACCGGCCGATGCTCCCGTGACCACTGCCACTTCAGGCCCGCTTCTTGTGCTCATCGTCGCCTACTTGACGCTTCTTGTCTCACTTTCGGCCGATCGTTCGCTCCGCCCCGGGGCAGCCGTAGGTTCTTCTTGCCGCCTCCCTGGCGTTATCCGTTCCCGCGAGAAGATGCCTCCAGCGAGAGCGTCTGTATCTCCCTACGGGGTACGCTCAGGCGTATGGCCTTCTCCTCAAGGGAGTCTATTTGCTCCCAGTAGATGATGTGGTTCTCCATGTGCCAGGTAGCAGTGCGGAGCTTCAGGCGCTTCTCTATCCGCTGCAGGGGCCGGGCCACGCCCAGGCGCTCGGCCAAACTGTTCACCCCGATAAGCAGACCTTCAACCTCGTAGCGTTCGCCGTGGCGGCCGCCTTCTCGGACCAGCAGGATCTCGTCTACCCGGCCGAGCTTGCGACCTTCGGAGTCGTACACCCGCCGCCCCACGAGCAGGTCGAGTTGGAAACGCCCGTTCATCCCGACCCCGGTATCCTGCCAATGATCCTGTCCCTGACCCAGTCCTCCGCGCGGGTGGCCCCGGTGGCCGACCCCGGCACGTCGAGATGTACGTCGGGGCCCGCATCGAGCACGTGCTCCCAGGGTATGCGTACCTCCCTCCCGCCGCCGGTGACGCGCCCCACCAGCCGACCGATCCGGGGCCCGATCCTGCGCGCGAGGGGCTCCGGTCCCACCAGCAGCGCCAGCACAACGGGGCGGCCGTCTTCCCGAAACTTCGCCTCCACGCCCGCCACCTTCGTCACCCGCTCGCCGTCGGGGTCGAGGAGCTGGCAGTCCACGACGTCGCGCATCAACAGGAGTTCGTCTTCCATCGTTAGCCTCCTCCGGTGAGTATGGTGAGCGGAATGGAGACCGCGCTCAGGACGAACGTCAGCAACACTATCAGCAGCACGGCGACGTTGGAGATCAGACCGTTGGTCTGATCCCGCAGGTAGGCCGGGTCGTTCATGACGGCCAAAAAGGGCACCACGACCGCCGGCAGCACGAGGGCCGTGAAGACCACCGAGAAGATCGTCAGCTGCAGCGGGTCCATCCCCGTGAGCCCTATGAGCAGCGTGCTCCCGACGGTATAGACCAGGAAGACCAGGTTGAATATGGCCGCCTGCCTGGGCTTCTTGTCCTCCCCGTACTTCCAGCCCATGACCTGGGTGACCTCGAACGAGAGCGCGAGCGCTATCTCGGCGGCGGCCCCGAAGCAGCAGATGAAGAGGGTGGCGGCAAAGAGGT
>CADDZK010000494.1 GCA_902812425.1 Actinomycetota bacterium | reverse complement strand
ACCGAGAACGTCGCCGTCTCCAACCTGACGAAGATCGTGATGGGAGACGATCTCGGCTACACCGTGAATTTGAAGGGGCCTCTCGATGTCGGCCCGCTGTTTCAGGGCGTCGCCAGCGGCGACCTCGATGCGTTCCAGGACGTGTGGATGCCCAACCACAAAGTTTATCTAAACAAGCCCCAGATCAAACCCCGGGTGGAGCTCCTGAAGCCATGGTATCAGGGGACGACCAAGTACGGTCTCACGGTGCTGAAGTACATGAAGGGCATAACCAGCATTGCTGACCTCAACCATGCGGGGACTAACGAGATCACCGGCATCGAGCCGGGAGCGGCTTTTATGCCGGTGATCAGGAACAAAGTCATCCCAGCGTATCATCTGCACATGCATCTGGTTACCTCCAGCACGGCGGGGATGCTCGCCGAGCTCCAGAGGAAGTACCAGGCTAGGGAGCCCATCGTGTTCACGGGGTGGTCGCCGCACTGGATGAACTTGAAGTACCCCATCGTCTACCTCAAGGACCCCAAGAACGCCCAGGGCCCCTTCGATGACCCGTCCAAAATCACCGCCGTGGTCAACAAGAATCTCAAGAGCGACGACCCAACGGCCTATGCCTTCCTCAGTGCCATCACTCTGGATGAGGATCAGATCAACGAGATCGAAGCAGAGATGAATAAGGCGGGGTCGGGCAACGAGGAGAAGGGCGTCCGCAACTGGCTCAAGAGCAACCGAGACGTCGTGAAGCCCTGGGTGAAGGCCGCCAAGTCAGCCTCTTAGAAGATAAGCGGTTGTAAAAGGGGAAAGGGCCCGTGACCGGAGCCTTCTGGTAGGCGGAGACGCCAATATGGGCCAGAAGCTCCGGTTTCGGGCGTGAGCTTTCTGCAAGGTGAGAGAGTTTTTAGGAAGCAGCGATTAGTTGACGAAGCCAGGCACAACATTGCTGGGCCTGATGGCTGTGATGCTGGTATCCGTGCTCGTAGCTGGATGTGGCGCTGCGGGCGCGGGTGGCAAACAACTCACGCTCGGTTATCTGGAGTGGGACGAAAACGTTGCTAACTCCAACCTGATCAAGGTGATCCTCGAAGACGATTTCGGTTACGATCAGGTGCAACTCAAGCTGGACGGCGTTCAACCCATATTCCAGGGGCTCTCCGACGGAGAGCTTGACGCCTTCATGGACGCCTGGATGCCGAATCACAAAACTTATATGAAGAAGATCCAGGGCAAAGCCGAGCTATCGAAGAAACCGTGGTACCTGGGTCAGACTAAATATGGAATTGCTGTCCCCGATTACATGAGCGACGTGAAGAGCATTGCGGACCTCAACTCCTCCGGGGCGGCCAGCATAACCGGCATCGAGCCAGGCGCGGTGCTCATGCACAGGATAGAAAACGTCGTGATACCCGAGTATCATCTCCACCTCGACCTCGTCGAGGGCAGTACTCCGGCGATGCTCGAGGAGTTGAATAGAGCGTATCACGCGAAAGAGCCTTTCGTGTTCTTGGCGTGGTCGCCGCACTGGATGAATGAGGAGTACGATTTTCACTATCTCAAAGATCCTAAGAACGCGATGGGCGAGCTGGACGAGCCGAACAAGCTCCACTCGGTATTCCGTGAGGGGCTAGCGGACGACGATCCAGTCGCCTATGCTCTTATCAACGCCATGAGGTTGACCGAAAAGCAGGTTGGCACACTCGAGCTCTCCATCAGGCGCGCCCAGAGCCCGGAAGAGGGCGCTCGCGACTGGCTCAAGAACCACCGCGATGTCGTAAGGCCCTGGATAGAAGCGGCGAAGCGGGCCGAAGGCTAGACCGGAGCAGAAGACTGGACACGCGAAGCTCAAAGGCAAGTCACGGTAGAATCATCCGAAGTCTATTGTCTGTGGCGTTCATAGCCCTCACCGCCGCGCTGGTGGCGGGCTGCGCGCAGAGTGATTCCGGCAACCGCAGCGCCGGAGAGGGCCGGATCTCTCTGGGTTACGTCAAGTGGGACGAGAGCGTGGCCGTTGCTAACCTTACGAAGGTGATTCTGGAGGACGACCTGGGCTACAAGAAAGTGAAGCTGAGGTGCGGAAGTCCTGAAGAAACCGTTCAGGGAGTCGCAGACGGAGACCTCGCCGCCTTCCAGGATCTCTGGATGCCCATGCACAAGAAGTTGCTAAGGGGCAAGGGGGACAAGGTCGGCATGCTCGATACCTGGCTCATTGGGACAACTCGCTCCAGCCTCGCCGTGCCTTACTACGTGAAGGCGAAGAATGTCTCTGACCTGCAGAAGATGGGTATAGACAAAATCCTGGGTCTCCGGCCCGAGGCGGCTGCGGTAGGCGAGGTTCCTCGCGAGACGAACATCAGGGTCTCAAACGAGGAGGTCTTGTTTTCGAGCGCTCCGGCCATGTTCGATAAGGTGAAGCGGCTCTACAAGGCCAGAAAACCGTTCGCGTTCGTAGCATGGTCGCCGCACTGGGTGAACCTCAAATACAACATCGAATACCTCGCTGATCCGGACAAGGAGCTAGGAAAACTGACGAAGCCTTCGGAGCCCATAACGATCGTCAGCGAGGGTTTGTCCAGAGAAGAGCCTAGAGTACATCGCCTCATGAGGATTATGACCC
>CADDZK010000493.1 GCA_902812425.1 Actinomycetota bacterium | reverse complement strand
GTCGAGGATGGGGGTGCTCACGCGGCCTTGACCTCCGTACCGATGCAGCAGTCGCCGGGGTATCCGCCGGGCCTGCTGTCGTCGAAGAGCAGGAACTCGGCGACCTCGAAGCTGACCTTGGCGCGACCGTTGTTCCCCCACCCCCTGCCCCAGGTCTGCTTCATCGTGAGGAACTCGTAGTTGAAGCTCACCCCGATGATCTCCCACTCGTGCCCGCCGTCGATCGGGCCGGTAGGGACGAGAAAGCCGCGCTCGTCAGGTTCGAACATCCCGCGGTACCAGTCGGTGCCGAAAAGGAGCGGGCCGAGGAAGGCGATGCCGTCGAGCACGTCGTCCATCGTCTGCGCCCAGCGGTACTCGGCGACGATCCCGATCTCCTTAAAGAACTTCATCAGTCCCCGGTCGTTCGTGCCGTCGTAGTCCGTGCCAGGGATGCCGTCGCGCTTTCGCGCCTCGTTGTAGATGGTGTCCTGGTCGGGCACCTTGGTGTTGCGAACCGGGCCGTCCAGCGCCCACCCGTGGCCGGAGTAGGCGACGCACTCCGTCGTCCCGTCCTGGTCCTCGATCCCGTGCGACCACCAGTAGCGGTAGTCGGGGCGAGGGGTGCCGCGGGGCGGCAGAGCCGCGCGGAGAGGGTAATGCTTGTCCTGCTCGTCGGGCACGTGGATGCGCCCGAGGCCGGGGGCCTGCTGCTGCACTCGGTTTACCTCCTAGTAGCTGTGGTACTCGGCGTGGCCGGACTCGGCCATAACGTCCGAGAGGTTGCGCCCGTCGGCCAGGGTAATCTCACCCACGTAGCGGCCGTAAGGGTCCTTCTGCAGGGGCTTCAGCTGGACCGGGGCCGGCTCAAGCATCGAGGGGAAGACCTGCTCTATGAGGTAGTCCTTGGCCTCCTGGCCGCCCTCTGAGCCCATCTCCGGGGCGTTGATCCTCGCGAGCCTGACGACGATGCACGGATACACGTCTAGCCCCGCGTCCACGAGGCAGACGACGGTGTCACCGTCGATCACGCGGCTGACAGAGGCCATGTAGGGACCGTAGGGAAGCCTCATCGCCTTCGGGTAGACCACAAACTCAGCTGGCTTTGCCATGCTCCTCCTTCCATAGAGAAGCCCCGGTCCTATGGACCGAGGCTCTTGGGTACTTCGCTCTGGTATTCTCAGCTGATAGATTTGAGCGCCGCGGCGGGAATCTCCCGGTATCCTGATCTACTCGAGCCTTCCAGATGCACGCCGACCTTGCGGCTTTCGCCAGCTCCGCTACCGGCGTCGTTTACGACCTTGCCCTTCGAGCCGTCATACTCGGCGTACTTGTTAAAGGCCTTTGGGAGCCGCGCGGGGCAGATTTCGACGCGGGTACCCACCTTGATGCTATCCATCTTCTCTTCAGTCCTCAGCGTGCCTTGTCCAAACGCTTCTGGCGGGCGATCCTGCGGGTGGCGATCCGGTCGACAACGAGCGGCAGGCACACAAGGAGGATCACCGGAAAGATGCCGTAGACGAGCAGGCTCCGAAGAAGTCCTGTGCGAAAGGCGCAATACTCGGCCGTCGCCGGAGGGGCGCACGTCGGCAGGTAGAAGGAGACGACCGCGGCACTCGCCAGGACCCCCAAGCCTATGAGGCCCAGGATGCCGCCGATGAGGCTCCCCGTAGCTAGCACCCTTCCTGCCGGCGTCGTGGCCCGTCTGCGGCGCCGCAAGCTCACCACGATGATAATGACCGACGCAGTGAGCCCCACGCACATCTCGGCGAGCCACGCATAGGCCGCCGCCGTCTCTCCTATCAAGATCTCCCCCTATAGAGTAGTGACTCCCTCTCGCGCTCCAGCGCGAGCTCGGCCCGAGCCTTCTCCTCCTGCCTCTTCCTGAGCCTGCGCGTCTCCTCTGTAAGCAACTTGATCTGCTCTTGGAGCGAGCCGAGACGCTTTTCGAGCTTTGGAGCCTCAACGGTCATGCGCATGTCCTCAAGCCCCCTCGCCAGCTCCTGCTTGGCCTCGATCTCCCGATCGAGCTCTGTGGAGCGCCTCTCGTTCGCCGCGATCTGCTCTTCGACAGGATCGGAGCGCTCGACTTTCTCGCGCTCTTCTGGGGCCACGTCAGGCTCGAATCTCCTGACGATCCGCTGCCACCAGCTCGTCATGTGTCCCCCCTGCCTCCCTCCGTAGCGCCTTCCTTGCCGATGACGGCGGCTATGACGTTGAGGGTCATGTTTTTGAACTCGTCTGCGAGCCTCACCAGATCGTTGTGCTGCCTTACCGCGTCGTCGCGGAGGGTGGCGTTGATGCGCTTCTCGTCCTCGAGCGCGGATTTGAGCTCCTCGATCTGCTCATCCTTGAGCTCGATCGCCTCCCTGTGGCGTATGTCCGTGACGAGATTGCCGGAGCGGAACTGGCGGATGAGCCACACCACGACGAAGGCCCCTCCGAAGATAGCGCCCACCAGGATCGCCACGGGTCCCAGATTATCGAAGCCCGAGAGGTACCCGGGGTCGGGAACGGGTGCCAGGTTCCCCTGGAGCAGATAGAGTGCTGCGCTCACCTTGGCGAAGCCTCGACTGCTTCCCACGGCTCAAGGCCGCCGCCCAGTTGCTCCATGAGGTCCTGGACCGTCGAGT
>CADDZK010000492.1 GCA_902812425.1 Actinomycetota bacterium | reverse complement strand
AGGGCCTGCTGGGCAGCGACTTTTCGGTCACCAACACCATTCTTGTCATCACCACGCTCGTTGGAATCGACCTTCTTATGACTACGCTGACCCACCGCTCTAGAGGGCTTGACAGGTGGGTCAACGGCCTGCCTCTAGTCCTAATAGAGGACGGCGAGGTGATAGACGACCGGCTGAAGAAGGCTAGGGTTAACGTTGAGGACATCCTCCAGCAGGCGCGCTCAGCGCAGGGCATAGAGAGAATGGAGCAGATCAAGTACGCTGTCTTGGAGCCGAGCGGCGGCATCTCCGTTATACCCAGGCAGCAGGAAGGCTAGACCCTTCTGAGGAGTGAGGCGTAGGTGGGTACCCTCGTATCGCTGCTAGGAATCGCGTTGATCGCCACGGGGCTGCGCGACGTCTTTCAGCAGCTCTTCAGACCCAGCGGGGGCGGCGTGCTAAGCCGCTCGGTGATGCGGCTCGTGTGGAGAGGCTTCAGGCAGATCACCGACCACCGTCAGGTTATGCTCGAGCTCGCCGGACCCGTCACCCTCCTTACCGTTATCGCGACCTGGACTTTGCTTTTCTGGGTGGGCTGGGCGCTCCTCTACTGGTCACGCCTGCCAGAAGACTTCATTCTCCAGACGGGGCTGAGTCCCTCCTCCCAGGGAGGCTTCCTCGATTCCCTCTACCTATCTATGGTTACCCTCACTACCTTGGGCTACGGTGATATCGCACCCACAAGCAGCTCTCTGCGGGTATTGGCTCCGCTTGAGGGCCTGGTCGGCTTCGCGCATCTTACGGCCGCTCTGTCGTGGGTGCTCTCGATCTACCCGGCCCTCGGCAGGCGCCGCTCACTAGCCCGGGAGGCGAAGCTTCTTAGAGGGTCCGAGCGGGAATTGGGCGAGGCACTCGAACGCGCTTGCCCTGAGGAGGCAGCAAGGATACTCGGGGAGCTGGCTGAGCGCGTGGTCACGGCCCAAGGCGACCTTGTACAATTTCCAGTCACCTACTACTTCCACAGCAGAGAGGAGCGCTTCTCGCTACCTCCGGTCATGCCCTACCTCCTGCACCTCGCCGAGAGGGCAAGCGGCGAGCGGTTCCAGTCGCGGGTACAGCTGCGTGCCCGCATGCTTTGCGGTGCGATCGGGGACTTCTCCGACAGGATAGGCTCGAAGGCCTTCCTGAACCTCCCCAGGGCCTCGACTCAAGAGGTGCTTAAGGCCTACGCCCGCGACCACCTCCACGATGGCTCAATCTGGGAACGGCGCAAGAACATATAACCATCCGCAAAGGAGGCCTCACGACGATGAGCGTATCCACAATATCGCAGGTGCTTCGGCCACCACCTACCTCCTCTGTTGCGTTTATAGCGGTCACAAACAGAGGATAAGGGTCTATATGGCCCTATGCTCCATATGACACAGGCCCAGAGAACCGTCGTGGTGCATCCCAGGTCATAGAAGCATCTATTGATATCTCCTCTTAAGGTCGTAGTCGACCACAAGCACGGAGAGCATCGCGTCGTTGACCCACACGTCTAGCGGGCCGGACTCTTCTTCGACCTTTTGCGCCGCCTCCTCTACAGCTTCGGCGTCTGAGACGTCGGTGGTGATCGCCAGCGCCTTGCCGCCTAGCGACTCGACCTCGGTTTTGGCGCCTTCGAGACCCTGGAGTCCACGGGCCAGCAATCCGACCAAGGCGCCACGCTTGGCGAACGCCTGAGCCGTCGCTCGGCCGACGCCGGCCGAAGCGCCCGTCATCACTACCACTTCGCGTTCGTTTCTTACACCAATCTGTTACCTCCCTGACGGCTATCGTGCGCCTACCCGTCAGGGCCAAGGGTCTGAACCTCCTCCTGGGACACCTTGAGTGTTATGCGCTTCTCTTCGACGGCATCTATCTGCTCCCAGTGCACTAAGTGATCCTCGCTGTGCCAGGTACGGAGGTTCAGGTGCTCTTCGATTCGTTCGAGGGAGCGGGCCACCCCGAGACGTTCGGCCAGACTGTTCACCCCAATTAACAGGCCTTTGACAGTGTAGTGCTCTCCCTCCCGGAAGAGCAGAATCTCGCCCACCCGGCCGAGTTTCCTGCCTTCGGAATCGTACACCCGCCGCCCCACGAGCAGATCGAGTTGGAAACGGCGGCTCATCCCGACCCCGGTATCCTGCCGATGATCTTCTCTCTTACCCAATCCTCGGCATGGGCTGGCCCGGTGGCCGAAGCCAGTACGTTCAGGTGGATGTCGGGACCGGCGTCCTCGATATGCTCCCATGGTATACGCGCCTCCCTCTTGCCGCCCGTGATCCGCTCCACCAACCGTCCGACCCGGGGTCCGACCCGGCGCGCCAGCGGCTCCGGCCCTAACAGGAGCGCCCGCACCACGGGGTGGCCACCTTCTCGCATCTCCACCTCGACCCCCGCCACCTTCGTCACCCGCTCTCCGTCACAGTCCAGTATCTGGTTGTCCACGACGTCGCGCATCAGCAGCAGTTCCCGTTTCACCTCTCTAGCCTCCTCCGGTAGCCACCATGAGTGGTATGGTTACCGCGCTCAGGACGAACGCCAGCAAGGTGATGAACACCACCACGGCGTTCATGAACCAGTGGTTCGTCCGGTCTCTCAGGTAGGCCGGGT
>CADDZK010000491.1 GCA_902812425.1 Actinomycetota bacterium | reverse complement strand
CATAAACATCGTTGGCGGCTACATGCTCAGCCCCCAGGTTTCTGCGGCGACCCAGGTCGGATGGACGTATTTCAACCCGACTTACCTGCCGCTGAACCTGCACCGCTTCGTCGGCAACCTCTCGTACGTTGGGTTCCTAATAGCAGGGTGGGCGGCCTGGCGTTACCTGCGCAGCACCACCGAAGAGAGCAGGGAGTACTACGATTGGATGGGCCACTGGGGCATCGTGTGGGGCTTCGGGTTTTTGATCATGCAGCCCTTTATAGGCTACGAGTACATGACGGAGATCAAGTCGAACTCTCCCGCCTCCTTCAAATACCTGATGCTCGGGGACAAGTCCTGGCTGTTCAACGGGCTCGTGATAGAGATCCTGATAATGAGCACGGCCTCCGTGGCCTACTTCCTGCACAAGCTGAAGTTTGCGATAAAGCCTATGCCAAGAGCCAGGACCGTGACGATGGGCGCCCTGGGCCTGACCGCGCTCTTCGGCCTGCTGAACGTGATCCCGGCCGACCTGTACCTGATACCCCAGATCGGGCTGGTCTTCGGTGAGAGGGTCGACCCTAACATCGCTTTGTTCGCAGACCCGCCGATCCCGCTCGGGGCCATGTACCCCTGGAAGTACATCGGGCTGATAGGGATCGCTCTGACGGGGATCTGCGTGCTGGCGCTGTACCTGAAGGCCGCGGCGACCGGCTTTTACTGGGGGCGGGCGAGCCGGTGGAGCCAGTACGCGCTTATGGCCTGCGCCGTGACGGTCGTGCTTACCATGATGACGATGGGCTACGCCAGGGAGAGTTCGCGCAGGGCTGGGAACGAGTCCGGTGGGTGGCTGATCCACGGCTGCCTGACGTTCCAGGAGAAGTTCGTCGGCAAAGGCTGTCCCTCGGCCCCGAGGGAGACCCCGTGACGTTCTCCTGGGAGATGCTCCTCCTCGTGCTCCCACCCCTGGTCCGCTTCTTTATGGGGTTCTTCCTGATCCTCGTCTTCGCGGGCGCCGCCGTGCTCTTTATGTACTGGGTAGGAAAGGGCGAAGAAGAGGGGGAGTGATGAGCCTGGGGCGCCTTAGAATCCCAGGTCCACGTATCTCTCATCTTTCGCGGTAGGATCACCGTCCCCTAGCTGGAGGCGGAAGTCCGAGAGGTCAGCCGTCGGGTCGGTCTCGAAGGGGACCTCGAGGTCGTAGACGACCTTGCCTTCCTTCTCCTCGCCGGGATCGAGGAGTGCCCTTTCGTTGAAGAGGATGGCCTTGTCGGGCACCACGTACTCGGTGTTGACGCTCGCTGCGGGCGGGCTCTCGCGTCCCTTCTCGTCGACGAGGATCAGCGACTCCGGGTCGAGCGTTATGGGCCCATCGGAGTCGTTCTTGACCTTGAAAGTCACGACTACCAAGTCGCCTTCAAGGGGGTCCGGCGGAAACGTAAACCCCTTTAACTCGGTCGTTTTACGTGCGGTGTCCACGGTCCAGGTCAGGTTTCCCGCGGTCACCGTTTCCCCGATAAAGTTCGTCTTCGGTTCGAACTCTCTGCTCGCCTGCACGATGCTCGCCTCAGAGCCCTTGACCCGGAAGCTCTGGGCCGCATCGCTGATGATCCCCGTCGACGCGAGGGACCCGATCACGACCGCGGCAACGAAGGCGAGAAGTCCAACCCCGCTGGCCAAGGTCTTCAGCACGGCGCCATCCAGGATGCCTGGCCGGGCCGGTACGGTATAGAGGCTTCTCCGCCTACAGGTCCCACGATCTCGGTCTTCCTGTGCCTACCATTGCGAGCAATCGGTGTCCTCCCTTCATCGGTCTTGCCTGTAAGTTACGGTGAACTGGGTCGCGAGTACCAGGAGGTGGGTAGTCGTGGAGAGGAACGCCCCTACAGCGGCGCGAAGGTTCTTCCGGTAGACATCCACGCTGAATTGACGGACCTCCTCGCCGGAGCCCGGTCCATACCCGGTTTGTTCGCGCTCCACTACGACGGTATTGCATCATAGTCTTCGGCGTTGTGGGCGGCAAGGGCCGGAGACAGGCCGACACCTGTCAGAGTGCCTAGGAGAAGGGAGGAGGGTAACGCTGCGGGAGGCAGGCGCGCCTCTTTATCCACGACCTTGGCACGGAAGACACAACCGTTTATCCGGTTCAAGAGCGTCTCGCGCCTCTCGCGCCAGACTTCCGGTCCAACGTACCCCCGCATCGAATCCCCTTACGAGATCGTCTTGAGCACCACTTCCTTTTTACTGCTTGTGCACGCGATGCGACCGCAAATCGGCGAGTCTTAACAAGCGCTTTACGAACCGCTAACCGAACAACGCTAACCGCCCACGCGGCAATTACCCGGAGCGCAACCCTAAGCGTTCGATGTGCCTTTTCCCGCGCCGGGCAACTCTATCCTCACCCTCGTGCCTCCACCCTCGCGAGCCTCGGCTGAGATTCGACCCCGCATCCTCTCCACGAGGTCGCGGCTGACAGGGAGACCGAGTCCCGCCCCGTTGGGTCGCTTTCCACAACCCCCGGCACCGCTGCCGCCCCGGTAAAGGGGTTCGAAGATGTAAGGCAAGTCATTCTCGTCTATGCCGCTTCCTTCATCTTCGATGACCAGGGAGTTGCCGCTCGCGCGCAGCGTCACGACGGTGCCA
>CADDZK010000490.1 GCA_902812425.1 Actinomycetota bacterium | reverse complement strand
GTGCATGATCGGATCAAACTACCAGAGGGTGGCCCCCGATGTCAAAGTCAGAAGACGAGGAGCAACAGGGCCACGACGGCCGCGACGGCGAAACGATAGTAGGCGAAGACGCGCAGGGAGTGGCGCGTAAGGTAGTCGAGCAAGAACCTTATCGTGAAGTACCCGACGACTGCAGAGGTAAAGAAGCCAGCCACGAACAGCAGCGATTCGTGCACGCTCATGCCGCCGGCGAGCACCTCCCCGAGCTTCAGGCCGCCAGCGCCGGCGATGATAGGGACGCTCATCAAAAACGAGAACCGGGCCGCCTCTTCCCTTCTCAGGCCGAGGAAGAGGCCGAGCGTGATCGTCGCCCCCGAGCGCGAGACGCCGGGCACGAGCGCCGTCGCCTGGGCGACCCCGATCCCGATAGCCTCGCCGAACCCGAGCTCGGAAGCCAGCCGGCTGCGACGGCCTGCGGCCTCGGCGACGAGGAAGAGAACCCCTACCACGACGAAGTTGAAGACCACCACCCACGGCGATCGCACCGTGTTCTCGAAGAAACCTTCGAACAGGAACCCGATCAGGGCCGCAGGCACGCTGGCGACGATCACGAGGTAGGCGAGCCGCTGGTCGGCGTCGTTGGCGAGGTCCATGTGCCGGAAGGAACGAAAGAAGGCTACGGCCATCCCGATGAGATCCCGCCAGAAATAGGAGACGACGGCGAGGAGGGTGCCCATGTGCAGGGCGACGTCGAAGGAGAGCCCGAAGTCGTTCTGGTCTACCCCGAGGAAATACTGCGCGAGCAACAGATGCCCCGAACTGGAGACCGGCAGGAACTCCGTCAGGCCCTGCACGACTCCCAGGAAGATCGCCTCTATGAGCTCGAGCAAGTCCCGCGCCCCTCTACACAGCTAACGCAACCAGCGTAATATGACAAAAGCCTCGCAGCATTTCAGCTAGTCAGCACGCTCAGGCTGATACCTTCGCTTTCAGCTTGTCAGCTTTCCCTCGAACAGCCTCGCTCGCGACCAAGAAGCGAAAGGACGGCGAGGAGGAAATATCCAGTTCGCAGCGGGTCACTATCTTTGCTGTCTTGCCGACAATCTGAGAAGCTATCTCACGGGCGGCTGAGCTTTGCGAGGGCGCGCGTATCTTTGAGGGTGATGCGGCCCGAATCCACTTCGATCACACCCCGGTGGCGCAGCTCGTTGAGGACCTTGGTGACCGACTCCCTGGTCGAGGCGACCATAGCAGCGAGGTCCTGGTGGGTGAGGCGCAGGTCGATGGTCACGAGGCCGTTCCTGCTCTGGCCGAACTTCTGTGCCAGCAGCGGCAGCAAGTTCGCCAGCCGCACCTCGGTCTCGCGGGGCAGCAGGCATTTGACCAGCTCCTCGTACTGCACGAGGCGCAACTCCAGAAGGGTCATCAGCTTGAAGGCGACCCTGGGTTCCTGGCGGACGGCTCGTTCGACGAAGACCTTGGGGACCTTCGTCACCCTGCACTCGGTTACGGCCTCCGCATAGGCGCGCTGCCTGGTCTCCCCGGCGAACGCCAGATGGCCGAAGATGTCCCAGGGCTTGAGCAGACGTAGCGTAGCCTCCTTGCTGCCCGAGTACGGCCTGAAGAGCTTGAGTACGCCCTGTGTCAGCACGTACAGGGCGTCCCCGTACTCGCCCTCGTTGTAGATGGCGTCCCCCGGTCCGTAGACCCGGTCGGCCGTGGCTATGCCCATCTCGCCCAGAAGCTGCAGGAGCGCCCGGCACTCCTGCTCTTGCAGGTTCGTGTACTCGGTCAGGGACGTGTC
This sequence comes from Actinomycetota bacterium, assembly GCA_902812425.1. Classification (GTDB taxonomy): domain Bacteria; phylum Actinomycetota; class Rubrobacteria; order Rubrobacterales; family Rubrobacteraceae; genus Rubrobacter_D. The sequence continues at coordinate 845 of CADDZK010000490.1, read as the reverse complement.
AACGGTCACGTGCATCCCCTCCCCTCAAATCCGCCTCTGAAACCGCGCTGATCCTCACGAGCTTCCGGGTTGAGCGTGCTACACATTGCTACATTGTACATTACGCGGCGGCGAACACGAGCATCTCCTCGGACGGACCTCGCAGATTGGGTTAGAATGGCGCGACGGTTCGGATTCGAGAGAGGAGACGAGGTGCGGGAACGGCTGGCGTTCGGGATCCTGATCCTGCTGCTGATCATCCTCTTCGCCTTCACGTTTGCCGTCCTCGGCAAGGGTGAGTACGAGCCCGGCGGTGAGGCGCCCGCGCCTCCGCAAGCCTCTTCTAGCCTGATCCCCACCACAGCCTGAAGCCACAGGCTCGCGCCGAAAAGTCGCCCCGGGAGGTTCCGCGCAGCTGTTTGGACCTTCGGGTAGCCCCGCGTACACCGGCTTCCAAACCGATCCCATCAGAGCCGCGTAAATACCTGTAACGCAGGATACGATCAAGGACGCACCGAATGTCGTGACGACATCGGCCGCGTGCGCACAGGAAAGGAGGCTCGTGATGCACCACCCACACCGTCATATCGAAGACCCGACGACATCTGTAGCCGCCGCACTCGTCGCGGTAGCCCTTGTGGCCGTCGGGATTCTCGTGTTGTTTATGGCCCTGACCCTCGGTTACTAGGAGTCGAGGACGCTGCAGTGCGCTCACAGGTCCCGGCGTCGTCGCACTCCGTAAGCGTCAGCGTGTGAGCTCTGGCGAACTTACCTTCTGATCGCGGTCCGTAGCTGGCGTTTCAGCGGCGTATAGAGCCGGGCTACTAGCGGGCGATCACGATACCGCTGCCGCCGACGCGCTTGGC
>CADDZK010000489.1 GCA_902812425.1 Actinomycetota bacterium | reverse complement strand
TCTATGTCCACCTGGATCACGGCCTGGTCCGCCCACGGCGCGAGACTGGTCCGACGCACACGGCGCCTACCTCGACTCGGGCACGATACCTCCGGCCCGTGCCTCGGAAGGCATCGACCCTGCGCAGGTCGTCAAAGCCATGCGCGAGGCCCTGCCCGAGGATACTCTCATAACCAACGACGCGGGGAATTTCTCGATCTTTATCCACCGCTACTGGCGCTACAACCACCCCGCCACGCAGCTTGCCTCGACGAACGGTGCGATGGGCTACGGTGTTCCCGCCGCGGTCGCTGCGAAGCTCGCTGTTCCGAACAGGACCGTCGTGGCCTGCTGCGGCGACGGCGGGTTCCTGATGACGGGCCATGAGATCGAGACCGCAGTGCGCTACGGCGCCGCTATCATCGTCGTCGTCTTCCGCAACGGGATGCACGGCACGATAGCGATGCATCAGAAGCGTGCCCTCGGCCGCACCGCCGGCATCGAGATAGGCGAGGTAGACCTCGCCGGCTATGCCAGGAGCCTGGGCGCAGAAGGCCGCACCGTGCGCGACCCCGACGAGCTGGCGCCTGCACTCGCAGCAGCGCTGTCCTCGGATGCCGTCACCCTGCTGGACGTCGTCACAGACCCGGATATCATCAGCCCCTCGGTCCGCCTCTCCGAGCTCACAGGCGAGGCTACTTGAAAGTTTCCCTACGTCGCGTGCCCTGGAGGGACTATGCTGATGTAGGTATTACCTGCCGGGAGATCCAACTACCTTCTGTGGGCGAACGCTCTTGAGCCGAGTTCGGTTTCGTGCTTCTTACCAACGAAAGTGCAGCGGTAAAGCCGGCCTGAAGTCGGCGCTCTGGCCCTGACTGCCGTGATCGAACTCGATCTGTGCCAGATGATCGTTGCCCGTCTCGAACGAGACAACGCCTGCCCGGTGGAGCGCACGCACCACATCGGACATGGGCTCGCTCCTCGGGAGCGTGATGTGCAGATTCGTGATCTCGACGACACCTTTAGGGTGAATGATCGGCTGGCGACGCTCCTCGGGCAAGGCGTCCGGCCTTCCGCCAAACGGAGTAGCGAACACCAGCGGCTCCCTCACTGCCGTCGCGGCGGCGACGTCGATGCGCGTTCCGGGCGGCAGGTAGGGTGGGCGCCACTCCCACGTCGCGAAAGGCAGCGTCGCCGGTCGTCCGGAGAGAGCGCGCCGCGCGTCCTTCGGGCGCAAGCAGATGCCGAAAGGTGAATATCCGGTGGAGCGGCACCTCCACCGCTCCCAGAGCTGCGCGGGAGCGATGGGGGGGCTTCGCGCCTCTCGCTCGTCGTGGACCCACAACAGTTCCAGCATAGCGTTGTTGAAGAAGAAGCGGCGGTTGGCCGTGCCCTGGCCCGAGTGCGTATTGGGGGCGCCTTCGGCTAGGCCGAAAGCCACGAGTTCATCTGCCTCCGGTGCGCCAACCCCGGTACAGATAAAGATATGGTCGAGCTCGACCGCCATAAGCTCTCCTTGCCCCAGCAAGGTTCGCGTTTTACAAACGGGCTCTAGCCTGGAGAGCCCGCGTCTTCGCGTACGCTTTCATTGTCCGGGTGGGCCATTATGGAGGCCTCCACCGAGCCAGAGTTGGCCGCCACCTGTCGGATCATTCCCTTGATCAGACGCCGCTGCTCGCTCCCCCTGGCCTCCCCGTAGAGCCTGCGCAGGCGGAGCTTCTCCTCGTCGAGCTCGTCGGAGAGCGAGGATAGCCCCTCGATGGAAGCCGCCTCCAGCCCCCGCTCGAACTCCTCATCGTCAGAAGACATCGACCACTCCAGCGAGAGGCTCGAGGGAGCACCACGCCCAGAAGGAGACAGTAGCTCCTCAGGTTCCACCCCGAGAGCTCCGGCCAGCTTGCGTAACGTGCCGAAGTGGGGGCGCGAGATCCTCCCGTTCTCGATCCCCGAGACCGTCGTCGGACTGATACCGGCCTCCTCGGCAAGCCGAACCTGGGTCCACATACGCCGCTCGCGTAACGCCGCCAGGTTTCTCCTTACCGCACTCCTGTCCATGTTCTTCCTCTCTATCAGAGATCAAACCTAACCTTAGCATATTTTGAGATAAATCTGTAGAAAAATTAGAAAAATATGTCTGAAAAATGTTTACAAACTGTTTTTGAGGGGTATAATGCGGGTGCAGTCGGAAGGGGTGGCTCCTTCAGGGAGCCGGAGTGAGCAAGGAGGTGCGAGAGATGGCTTTGAGTCCTTTCCGCGGTTTCTACGACATGCAGAGTGAGATGAACAGGATGTTCGACGAGGTCTTCGGCGGCCTCGCCCGCAGAGGCGGGCAGCAGCAGGAGCAGCCGACCCGGTGGGCGCCGGCGCTTGACGTCCTGCAGGAAGACGGGGACATCGTGGTGCGAGCTGAGCTGCCTGGCGTCAAGCTGGAGGACGTGGACATCACGCTGCACAACGGGGTCCTGACCATCTCGGGCGAGCGCAAGGCCGATGAGCAGCGGGAGGGATCCGGCTACTACGTCAGGGAGCGGCGCTACGGTTCGTTCCGGAGGAGCATGTCGCTGCCGCAGGGTGTTGATGAGAGCAAGATCAGTGCCCGCTTCGACGGAGGCGTGCTCGAGGTAAGGGTTACTGGCGCTGCCGCCGTCGAGGAGCCCAAGCGCATC
>CADDZK010000488.1 GCA_902812425.1 Actinomycetota bacterium | reverse complement strand
TGCGGGGGGCGGGATACCGTACTCAGAAGCCCATATCTGGTCAGCCAGCTTGCCCCAACTGTGGCGGTCGGCTGATTTCGTCGGTGGTGAACTTCGGCGACCCGCTGCCATACGAAGATTATGCGCTTGCCGAAGGGCACGCCGGCAACTGCGATCTGATGCTCGCACTCGGCTCATCGCTCATGGTCCAACCTGCGGCCTCGTTGGTCGGGCTGGCGCTGAGATCTGGAGGACGGGTAGTCCTTGTCAACCGGGGCAAGACGCCCTACGACAGGGCGGCGACACTGCGGATATGGGCGGGCATCGGCGAGGTCATCCCGCCCGCAGTGGAGCACGCAAAGCGGATGCTCCTCGAGCAGCCGAACAGGGCATGAACGGGTGGCCAGGGGCTACCCAGCTTGCCCGAGGAGATCCACCGCCGCACCGGGACCCCACAGGGTGAGTGGAGGGGAAGACGCTATGAGAGCGTGACAACGTGGAGATCGAAGGTGATGCGTACCTCTCTCGGGTGGGCAGTGCTGCTCGTCGGTTCTTCGCTGGCGGGATTAGTCGCCCAGAGCACGGGTCTGCCCGCAGGGTGGCTGGTCGGGCCGATGCTCGTCGCGCTTACCCTTGCGCTCGTATGGGAGAAGCACCCGACAGTGCCGCGCTGGGGACGGATAGCATCGCTCGCTGTGGTAGGTGGTGTGCTCGCCTCCGCCTTCAGGCCTTCTGTTCTTCCCCTGGTAGCCAGCCACTGGCTGCCAGTAACCCTCGTGGTCTGCGCTACCCTGGTCCTGAGCCTGGGAGCAGGAATGCTGCTCTCCAGTCTGGCCCATCTCGACCGGAAGACGGCGGCTCTGGGGACGCTGCCGGGTGCCGCATCCGGGATGCTGGCCATGAGCGATCCTTTGGGCGCCGACGCTCGCCTCGTTGCCCTGATGCAGTACACGAGGGTGGTCGTGGTCGTCGTCTCGGCCACGCTGGTTAGCCGGTTCGGGTTAGTCCCTGGGACGACGTCTCAGCCGCCCTCTGGGCAGAGTTTACAGGCCGCCTCCCAGGGAGCAGATCTTCTCCTCCAAGGCACCATGGTGAGCTACTGCCTGACGGTCATTGTCGCGGCGCTAGGGGTCTGGGTAGGGACGCGCCTCCGGTTGCCTGCCGGGGCGCTGCTGGGTCCCCTCATTCTCGGAGTCGCTTTGGAGGAACTCGGTGTGTTGCAACTCCTGTGGCCTCCTGGCGTGCCGCAGGGAGCCTATCTCGTCCTCGGCCTGTGGGTAGGGTTGCTCTTCGATGGTGCCTCTGTAAAGAGGGCGGGACGTCTCCTTCCCTTCGTGCTCGCCTCCGCCGCAGGACTGGTGGTAGCATGCGCCGCTCTGGGATGGGCGCTCGCTGCGCTCACTGGCATAGACGGGATGACAGCCTATCTGGCTACGACGCCTGGCGGGATAGACTCGGTGTCGATCATGGCCCTGGGAAGTGGGGCCGACGCCGCGCTGGTACTTGCGGTGCAGATGCTGCGCCTCTTAGCTGTGGTGCTGGCAGGCTCACTGCTCGGGCGGTGGTGGTCCTCGTAGTCGCCTTCTCGATGACTTGGTACCTCTATGCGTCCCAACCTGTCACACGCGAGGTTGCCTCCGGTTCATTCCGCCGCAACCTCCTCCCTAAGGAGCGGCGGCATGAATTAGGGACGATTCGTGCAGGTGCGAGGCACTGTTTAAAGGGCTCCTAACGCCTGGTGCAGACCCTTCGCCTTCGCCACGGCGGCGCCTGCCACTTGAAGGAGTTTTAAGGTGGCTTTGAATGGTACTGTGCTTCTGTGTCCGACGTCCCAATGCAGAGAAGATGGTGAGCAATGATCTTCTGAAGCTCTTATGGTAAGGTGCGGTACAATCACCTCGGAGTGACGATGCCACCCTTACTAGCATACCCACCTTCCAGCCAGATGGCGCTTTGCCGATGATGATGCCCCAGGCGATCGGGACGATCCTCATCCTTGTTGGGCTCGTGTTGTTCATCGTAGACCTGCACCTCAGTAGCCATGGCCTGCTCACTGCGGGGGGTATCGTGACGCTACTTGCCGGGGGCCTGGCACTGCTGTGGGCGGGCGTCCCTTACGCAGGGGTGCTGCTCGGTGCTCTTGTAGTAGTCTCGATACTCATGGGGGGTGTGCTATTCGGCGTTTTGGGTTCTTTGCGCGCTCTCAAGAGGAGACCGGCTCTCACTGGCAAGGAGGGGATGATCGGTGAAGTGGGTACCGTAAGGAGCCCCGTAGGAGTGAACTCCGAAGGGTGGGTGTTCGTTCACGGCGAGCGCTGGCGGGCCGTGCTGGCATTCGCTCCGGAGGAGAGCGACCCACGAGGTGGTGAGCCCATTATGGAGGTAGGACGCAAGGTTACGGTAGTGGGTTTCAGCGAGGGAGGGGTAGTGCAGGTAGTGCCCATCGGATTGCCCGGTCGTGACCAAGACTTGGACCGGCCAGGCTAAAGGAGGAATTCCTGTGTACGCAACATTAGGTTTGCTGCAGGCTGCTGGGATAGGGTTCGCGTTCATCGCCCTCGTGGTGGTCGCGATATTCGTCGTCTCGGTCATACTCAGCTCTATCAAGGTAGTCAAGGAATACGAGCGGGGTGTGATCTTTAGGCTCGGTAGGGTGCAAGGGAGAGCCA
>CADDZK010000487.1 GCA_902812425.1 Actinomycetota bacterium | reverse complement strand
CCTGTACGACTCGGCTTATCAGGTCGGGGGTGACGAGGCAACGCGAGCCGTCGTGCACGAGGACGATGGTCTCGGGGTCTTCCTCGCAGAGGAGCAGGCCGTTCCTGGTAGAGAGGGAGCGGGCGTCGCCGGGCTCGGCGCAGGTGGCGTACTTGCTTATGCCGGCCCTCTGTACGAGGGCTTCGATCCTCTGCCTGTCACCGACGGTGTAGATCCTGGCTACCTCGGAGGCCTCCTCGAAGGCGCGCAGGGTGTAGTAGAGAGCGGGTCTACCAAGGAGCTCGATGAACTGCTTGGGGCGGCCCATCCGGCGGCCCGCCCCGCCGGCGAGCACGAGCGCGATCGCTGATCCCCTCTCTGCTATCTCGGGCCTTCCTCCGAAGCCTCCACGCCCCTACGAAACGTCGCCCGTGGTCTCGAGGCCGCGCTGGCGTTCGAGGCCGCGCAGGATGGCGCGCGCCCGCGCCTGGCCGACCCCTTCTACCTCGTCGAGCTCCTCCTCTGTCGCGTCGAGGAGGTCTTCGAGGGAGCCGAACTCCCTGATGAGGCTCTCGGCAACCCTGCGGGGCAGGCGCGGCACCCGCTCGAGCTGACGGTAGCCCCTGGGCTTGATGAAGTAGTCCTCCAGCTGGTCCACCGAGTCGTAGCCTAGGACGCGGGCGATCCGGGCCGGCTCCGAGAGCTGATCTGCGGAGAAGGTCTTCAGCTCCTCCCTGACGCCCTCGTAGTCCACTCCTTCGGCGATGTAGTCCCTGAGCAGGGCTTCGTATTGCTCGGGGACGCCGTGGAAAGCCTGACCGAGCTGCATCTCGACCAGCCGTCCCTCGCTCCCTAGCTCCCTCACGTAGGCGGCTATCTCCTCGGCGATCCTGACCGAGTACTCGAAGGTGCTTACGGCGCCGACGACCTCCCGCAGCGTCACGGCCCCGTCGTACTCGTGCACGGTCAGGCTCCGCGCCTCCTCCCTGAGCCTCCTGGTGAACTTCTCGAGCGTCGCTATGGCCGAGTTGGCCTTGGCCAGGGCCACCCCGATATCCTCGAGCACGTGCGGCCCGTAGGAACCCTGGTACAGGCTCACCACCCTCCTGCGCTCGGAGACGGCTATGACGAGGCCGCCCGTCTGCTGCGCCGTGCGGTGCGCCGCCAGGTGGCGCATCCCCGTCTCGTTGGAATCGTAGCCGGGGTCAGGGTTCAGATGGGCGTTCGCATAGTGGATGAACGAGATGGAGGGCGAGACGACGATCGCACCGTCCATCTTCGCCAGCTCGTAAAGGCGCATCGGGGCGAACTCGAGATCCACCTTCATCCCGCCCGAGATGATGCCAAGCTCTTCGAGCTTCTCGGGCCTGTTAATGACGATCAGGGCCCCGTTCTGTGCCCTGATGACGTTCTCTATGGCCTCCCTGAGCTCGGTGCCAGGGGCCACGAGATCCAGGGCCCGTCTCAACTCCTGAGGCAGGCGCCGCCGCTGGGGACTCATAGCAAAGCCACCGCCACTGCTTCCTCCAGCGTACTCACCTCGACCACGCTCGCCTCTCTACCGGCCCTGTCATCACTCTGCTTGGGACCATCCGACGTGCCCTCCGGCCTGATTATACGACCGAAGCCCATCTTGGCCATCTCGGTGGTCCGCCTCGGCGCGCCAGAGACGTAGCGCACGTCCCCCGTGAGCCCGACCTCGCCGAAACACGCTGTACCCTTGCCCACGGGCCTGTCACGCATCGCAGACGCAATGGCGAGCGCCACCCCGAGGTCGGCCGCGGGCTCCTCGACCCGCACGCCGCCTGTGACGTTGACGTAAACGTCCTGGTCGTGCAGTGCGAGCCCGGCTCTCCTGCTCAGTACCGCGCAGAGCATGTTGACCCTCCCCGTGTCCACCCCGTTGGCTATGCGCCGCGGGTTGGCGAGCGGGCTCGGCGCGACGAGGCTCTCTATCTCGACGAGCATGGGCCGCGTCCCTTCGAGCAGGCAGACGGTTACGACACCCGGCGGCACGTCCTCCTCCCTCTTGGAGAGGAAGAACGCAGAAGGGTCCTCCACCTCGACCATCCCGCGGCCCGTCATCTCGAAGACCCCGACCTCGTTCGTGGACCCGAAGCGGTTCTTCAGCGCCCGCAGCACGCGGAAGGATTGGAAGCGGTCCCCCTCGAACTGCAAGACCGTATCCACCATGTGCTCCAGTACGCGCGGGCCAGCGATAGAGCCCTCCTTCGTCACGTGCCCGACGAGGACCATGGCGATCCCCTCGCTCTTGGCAAGCCGCATCAGCCTCGCAGCGCACTCCCTCACCTGCCCGACTCCCCCGGGCGCCCCCGAGAGCTCGGGCGAGTAGAGGGTCTGGATAGAATCAACGACGACAATCCGCGGTCGCTCCTCCAGGATGGTCGCCTCGATCACATCCACATCCGTCTCCGAGAGGACTCGAAAGCCGCGTCCCTCGACCCCGAGGCGCCTCGCGCTCAGGGCCACCTGCCTCGGCGACTCCTCCCCCGAGACCATGAGGCAGCCTTCCCCGAGATGTCCCATCACCTGCAAGAGGAGCGTGCTCTTCCCGACGCCGGGCTCTCCGCCGACGAGGACCATCGAGCCTGGCACGATCCCACCCCCGAGCACCCGGTTCAGCTCCCCGACGCCCACATCCATCCTGCCCC
>CADDZK010000486.1 GCA_902812425.1 Actinomycetota bacterium | reverse complement strand
GTGTCAGGGTGCGCCCACCCCCGCATCGAGGACCCACTGGGTCCCCGCCGGAAGAGAGGTTGACTTCTTGGCGTCCCCCGCACGCCCAGGGCTTCTCCTGCGGCTCTCCTGGTCGAAGGACGTCCGATCTCTCACCCAGCCTCGCCCGACGCTACCGAGATGCGCCCGCACCTCGCCGAGGCAACCACCTCGGAGCTCGCCTGCGAGGAGAATGGACCGAAGGATGCATCGACGGGGAGGTCGTGGGATACATCATGAGGACACAGTGCTCCCGCGCAGCCACGTCGAAGGATCGCCTCCGAAAGGCGGAGAGCCACGACAAGAGAATGTTTGGGATCCCGGATCGCTTACCGGAGAGCGTGGTCTGCAAGCTCCGAGGAAAGGATCGCGGGTATGCCCGGTCGCGTCTTCGGCTTCCTGAACGCTTCTACCGCGGCCCGCACCCCGGATCTCGCGAAACCTTTACGCGGCCTTAACGGAACCTTTACCTCGGGTTGTGTCGCGGGCCGAGCGCTCTGTTACCGTGGCGCGAGACCGTGCGATTGCGCATGCCTGTGTTTCGGTGGCATCGTTCGGGACTTAAGCAAAGGAGGACAGGTTGGGACTAAGAGACGACATCTCCGCTTGGTCGGTCGTACGTCAACTCCGGGTCAGGGACGGGCTCGCGCTCGGCAAGGCTGCACAGTCGGCACGACAGGCTACCCTGAGGCCTCGCACGGCAGAGGCAGATGATGTGGTCAAATCCATCTGCCCTTACTGCGCCGTGGGTTGCGGCCAGCGTATCTTCGTCAAAGACGGTGAGATCACCCAGATAGAGGGCGATCCAGACTCCCCCATCTCCCGCGGCAGGCTCTGTCCCAAGGGCGCAGCCTCCCGTAACCTGGTCCAGAGCCCCTTGCGAGAATACAAAGTCAAGTACCGCAGGCCCTACTCTAAAGAGTGGGAGGAGTTGGATCTCGACATAGCTGTGGACATGATCGCAGAGAGGCTCATAAAGACCCGCGAGGAGACCTGGCAGGATGAAGACGAGGAAGGACGCCACCTCCACCGTACCCTAGGGTTCGCCCACCTGGGCGGTGCGACCCTGGATAACGAGGAGAACTACCTCATAAAGAAGTTCTTCACGGCTATGGGTGCCATACAGATAGAGAACCAGGCCAGGATATGACACTCATCCACGGTCCCGGGTCTCGGGACCTCGTTCGGTAGGGGAGGGGCGACCACCTTCCAGCAGGACCTCGCCCGATCAGACTGCATAGTAGACATAGGCTCGAACATGGCCGAGAACCACCCTGTGGGCTTCCAGTGGGTGATGGAGGCGCGTCTGAGGGGTGCCAAGATCATCCACGTCGACCCGCGCTACACTCGTACTAGCGCAGTCTCGGACATGCACGTGCCCTTGAGGGCGGGAACGGACATAGCGTTTCTCGGCGGCATCATCAACTACATCCTGGAGAACGAGCGGTACTTCGAGGAGTACGTAAAAGCCTACACAAACGCTCCGGTGATCGTAAACGAGGAGTTTGCAGATACAGAGGATCTCGACGGCCTCTTCTCCGGCTGGGACCCCGAGAGTGGCTCCTACGACACCTCCACCTGGAGCTACGCCGGGATGGACCCGAGCGGCGCGGCGGGCAAGCGTGAGCAGGGGGGCGCCACAGGAGAGCAGGCACACTACGCCCAGGGCGGAGAGCTCGAACACGGCGAGCCGCCCGAGAGGGACGACACGCTCCAACATCCCCGATGCGTCTTCCAGCTCCTGAAGAAGCATTACAGCCGCTACACGCCCGAGATGGTCGAGAAGATCTGCGGCGTCTCGCAGGATCTCTTCTTGCAGGTGTGCAAGGAGGTCTGCGACAACTCCGGACGCGAGAAGACCACCTCCTTCGCCTATGCTGTGGGCTGGACGCAGCACACCCACGGCGTCCAGAACATCCGGGCTGCGGCCATAGTCCAGCTTCTCCTGGGGAACATCGGGCGTCCGGGAGGCGGGATCATGGCCCTCAGGGGGCACGCCTCCATTCAGGGCTCGACCGACATACCCACGCTCTACAACATCTTGCCCGGCTACATCCCTATGCCCCACGCCCACGCCCATCAGGACCTCGACACCTTCGTCGAGCGCAACTCCGCGCCGAGCGGTTACTGGGGCAACATGAAGGCGTACACCGTGAGCCTGCTAAAGGCGTACTGGGGCGACGCCGCCACCGAGGAGAACGACTACTGCTTCGACTATTTGCCACGTCTGACCGGCGACCATTCCATATACCCGGCGATCATGGGCATGGTCGACGGCTGGTGCAAGGGTTTCTTCGTGATGGGCCAGAACCCGACCGTCGGGGCTGCAAACGGCAAGCTGCAGCGCCTCGCCCTGGCAAACCTCGACTGGCTCGTGGTCAGGGACTTCTACGAGACGGAGACGGCGGCCTTCTGGCACGACTCTCCGGAGATAGAGACCGGGGAACTCAAGCCCGAAGATATAGGAACGGAAGTCTTCTTCCTGCCCGCCGCCTCTCACGCCGAGAAGGAGGGCTCCTTTACGAACACTCAGCGTCTCCTGCAGTGGCGCAACAAGGCCGTAGAACCAAAAGACGACTGCCGCTCGGAGCTGTGGTTCATGTACCACCTCGGGGAGAGGGTCAGGGAGAAGCTC
>CADDZK010000485.1 GCA_902812425.1 Actinomycetota bacterium | reverse complement strand
TCCTGAGGCAGTCCCCCTGGCGCCCCACCCTGTAGCCGTGCAACCACTCGAGGGCCTCGAGCCCTGCGTCGAGCTGCACCTGGGTGCCCCAGCCCTCGAGGTAGAACTGCTCCGCCTCCTCCAGGTTGTTGCGCTTTGATGGCGCAGGCCCTGGGGAGACGAGCCAGTAGGGTGGCGTAGGGTCGTCCGCATCGAGTGAGCCCGGACCCGTACGCTGGCTGTAGAGTTTGGCCGGCTCAAGGGCAACCCTCGCAGGGCCAAGAATCCCGCGTATGACATCGAGGGAGCTCACTTGATCTTCCTCCTCCAGATCCTCTTCACGGCCTCCTCGGTGTTCGCCTGGCCGTTCTCCATGAATTCCTCCACAGTCTTCGTCCCCTTCGAGCGGTTGCAAAGCGGGCACGCTATGGCGAGATTGGTCCAATCGTTCCGCCCGCCGCGAGACAGCGGCACCATGTGCTCTACGTGGTAATCGTCGGTCAACGGCGTTTCGCAGTAGGCGCAGAGCCCGTCCTGATCGGCGATCATCTGGTCTATCTCTGCCGCCGTGTGCGTACCTTCGGCGGCCAACAGCAGGACACGGCGACGAAGATCCCGCGCTCGCATCACTGCGGGGTTTTCGGCCCGGTAGCGCGACACGGCCTCCAAGCGGCGATCCCTGTGCGTCCAGTACTGTCGTCGGTTGGCCTCCAAGACCGCCTCGTAGTTGGCCGCGATCCAGCCGCGCTTGGCGCATCGGGCGCAGACCTTGCACCGCCTCTGGAAGCCATCCGGGGCGCTTCGGTTTCGGGAGTAGAAATCGGCGGTGGCGGGCTTGGTGCACCCGCACTTGGGGCAGCGCTTGAATCGCGCTAGACTGAGTACGCTCACGACGCTCCTAGGTGTCCGTGGGCCACGCCTCGGGGGTGTTACCAGCACCCGCCGGGGCATCTGTTTACACCCCTATTTTACCGCATACCTAAGCCGATTTCTCCCTACTTTATCGGCGTTTTCCATATCCTCTTCACTTCCCCTTCCGTCGCGGCTTGCCCATTCTCCATAAAATGGTAGGGGCCGACGGTGGGCTCCTGGTTCTCCACAGGATTGCCCTCCTCGTCCGTCTGCCGGTGGGCGTAGTGGACGAAGCCGTTGTTCAGGAAGAACGGGTAGTTGGGATCGTCGAGTGTGGTGCCAACACTCACCTCGTGGTCACCTACGACGGGGCGGACGTCATTGAGCATCCTCGAGGTCTTGACCAGCCCCTGGCGGGTGATGTCCGCCTTGATTCCGTTCGTCAGCACGATGCCGGTCGCAACCAGCTTGCGTTGCTCGTCAGCGCGCATGCGCTTCTCGAGCTGCCTACGGTTGCTCTGCATGCTGCTCGCTTAGGTACTGGGCCATGTTGGTCAGCGGCGATCCTTCTCGCAAGCTGTCCAGCACGGGGTTGCGCACGAGACCGTCGGCGGCGCGATCGAGCATGGCCCTCCGCTTCTCCTCAGGGGTCATGTTCTTCTCGGCCTCTTCGCGCTCGGCCCGCTCCTTGGCGAGGTCGTGCCCCATCGCCTTCTTCAGCGTCTTGGTGAGCTCCTTCATCGCGGCAGTGTGCTCCTGGAGGATCTTGCGCTCTTCCCTATCCATGCCTCGGCGCCTCCAGCATTTTGGGGCCGCTCCTGAGCGCCAGCCACCTCAGCAGCGTGACGTTCAGGCTCACCAGGCGCACTTCGACAACAGTCATCTGCGTACCTCCTGCCTTGCTCGCTCGAGCATCGCCTCGAGCGGGTCGTAGAACGGGGTGGCGTTGACGTCTGGGGCGGGGTTGAAGCTCACGATCTGAAACTCGCCGCGCCACCTCTCGAAGAGCCGCTCGACCTGCTCGAGTGACGCGAGCGTCCAGGCCCTCAGGTGGATGCGCATGTGAGCCGGCACGAAGACCTCGGCCCACTCGAAAGCGGCCTCGCGCGTTGGGAAGATCAGCATGCACCTGCCCTCCGGCAGCTCCACCGGGAACGGCTCGCCGTCGCGGTAGCTCAGGAGGTAGGCCGCGCGCCTGAGGAAGTGCGCCCGCTTTGCGCGCTTAGAGGGTGTCCTCATCATGTTCCTCGCACCTCCGCATCCAGGCGGCACAGGTTCTCGGTCGGCCGCGGCACCACTCCAGTGACGTTCACCACCCCCACCCCTTCGATCGCGAGCCAGACGTCTGTGGAGGCAGGCGGCACCCCGTCCTCGAGCATGCACCAGAGCACGTAGGTCGTAGAGTCCGTGTCCTTGCCGGCCCTGACCTGCTCGGCTGCGGTCTCGGCCATCGCGAAGACCGGGAAGGAGTCGCTGCCTGGGACCGGCTCGTAGCCAGTCGGAACCTCGGACGGTGTCGTGGTGCCAGATCCGCCCTCACCCTCTACCGGGTCCGCCCCGAAGTCCCCGTAGCCGCTAGGCTCCTCATCGGGCATCTCCGGGGCCTCGGCTTTGTAGCGCACTGGCACGGCTTCCGAGATGTCCTTCGTCTTCACGAGGAGCTTGGCAGCCAGCGCTCCTGGTGATGCGCTCACCCGGAGACCTCCTCAAGCCGGAGCATGTCGCCGATGCTGTAGAGCGGCACGTTCTGAACCTGCGTCGGCAGCATATCGGTCGCGAAGTATTCGACGCCCTGCTGGAGCGCTATGTTGGCCACGTGGGGAGGGCGACCTTCTGATGG
>CADDZK010000484.1 GCA_902812425.1 Actinomycetota bacterium | reverse complement strand
TCGGCGGCCAACGCCGCGATCGACCACGTCCGCGACTGGACGCTCGGCGCCGACGGTCTTCGCTCGATGGCGGTCCCGTCCTCGGGCCAGTACGGCGTGGAGGAGGGCCTCATATCGTCGTTCCCGGTGCGGTGCTCGGGCGGCGACTACGAGGTCGTCGAAGGACTCGAAGTCGGAGACTTCGCGCAATCGAAGCTCGACGTCACCATAAACGAGCTCAAGGAGGAGCGCGACGCGGTAAAGGCGCTCGGGCTTATCGGATAATCGCCGCCCGCCGATAGCCCGACGGGCGGCGGCGCACAGACCGGCCCTCGCGATTAGGTCAAATCTCGTCACAACTTTGCGCAGGCAGAGGAGATTGGCGCGGCAGAACCTGCTCATAGTCAGTTCTCTCTGGCGCAGTATCCTATGCACGGTTTCGGTTTTTATCCGAAACCACAACATATTGCATTGGAAGCGATGAGCCCTGGAGGCGAAAACAATACCCTGAAGCGCACTCGGGTGTCGATCTATGCAAGATCCCGCATACCACCTTCTCAGAATCTACCTTCCACGAACCCCGTTGAATAGGCTTTTTCTCGGAAGCTCGCCTCCTACTAGCCGTCCTATTTGACACCCGCCCCCACGACCATCTCGCCCGGAGCCTCGAAGCCGTCCGCTCCCTCGAACTGGCGTAACTCCTCCTCGATCTCCTCCCAAACTGCCCCACGCACCGACGCGGGCAACCCGGAGAGCATCTGATGTAGCGCCCCAAACGACTCTCGCTCGAAGCGAACGCACTCCGCAGCTGAGGACAAGCGTAGCGGCGAGGTCACAAGCTGCGTGCGCACTTCCCGGAAGCCGGCCTGCCGGTATGCCTCTTCAAGGACGCCGCCCCCCCCGAGACTGAATGGACCCGGCTGCCCGGGTAACGGCGGCGGAAGCTGTGCGCGCCTACGGATGATCGATACCGGGATGGAGAAGAACTTGTTGTTCTCGGGCGTCGAATAAACGATGGCGGCTATCTTCCCACCGGGTTTGAGAGCACGCAACATACCCGTGAGCGCCCTCTGTTGGTCGGGCAAGTAGATCAGGCCCACGCGGCAGATCACTGCGTCGAAGGACTCCTCCTCCAGCTCTTCTTCCAGCTCCTCGCCGTCCATCACGCGCGTCTCGACGTTGGTCAAGCCTTCTTCTTGTGCGGCTGCGGAGGCGAACTCGAGGATGTTGGAGGAGATGTCCGTTGCTAGTACGTATCCGGCGGAACCTACGCGCTTGGCTGCCGCGATAGTCTGTCCTCCAGCACCTGCGGCCACGTCGAGCACACGAGCGCCGGGGGCGACCTCTGCCATGTCCAGCATCGCCTCGGTCGCCTGGCCCAGCCACTCCTCGAGGGCGGGTCCCCAGCGGTGCCACCGCTCCGCTGCGGTCTGCCACTGCTCCCTGGTGGTCTCTTTGTATTCGACCGGGTCGAACTGCTGATCGGACTCGCTCGACACCTGGTTCTCCTTCCTCCCGCTTTCAGCTAAGCGGGTACTAACCCTTTCCACCACAAGCATGATGCCACCGACCGGAGCCGGGTGCGAACCTCCGAGAATCTACGCTCCAGAAACTGTCTGAAAATTCTCAGGCGCGGACCAATCGCCTTACCATCAGCCGAATCATCGCAGCGTAGATGAACGTTTCTGCGCTGGCGCACAGCCTCTCGTAGTCCTTGCTCTTAGCCTCCTGTTCTGGCCTTGCCATGAGAAGATGCGCTCCACCACCCATCGCCGCGGCAATACCCGAAAGCCTTGCTGTGGCATGACCTTCTCCCAATCCATTCTCTCGCCCTCTTTGGCCCATTCTCTAGCCCAGATCATCGCCACCTTCTCCGGTACGGGCTTCTGAGGCTTACGCACGATCTCTATGCTCAAGCCCAAAGCTTCTTCCGCCCACCGCTTGCCTCTTCCCTCGTAGCCACCACCCACAAGTGATTCAGATGCGAGGCTTCCGCTCGTGGTGCGGACTCGAACAACCGCCCCAAGCCGTCCTGGTCGGGAACCTTCGCGCTGTGCACCTTGGCTTTGAGCACCAGGCCCTCGGTGTCCACTAGTATGTGCCGCTTTCTAGCTCGGACCTTCTTGTTACCGTCGTAGCCCCTCTGCTCTGCACCCCTGTGGTTTCGGTCGTCTGCGAATCGGCGATGCCCGCGCTAGGCAGGAACCCGCTGCCTAGCGCGCCGGGACCGAAGATCTCGCGCAGGGCGGCGTCGAGCCGCTCGAAGGTCCCGTTCATCGTCCATTTCCGGAACCAACAGTAGAGGGTCTCCCAAGGAGGGATCTCGTGCGGCAGTAGACGCCAAGGGCAACCGCTTTTCAAGACGTAGAACACCGCATCGAGATCCTGCGTGAGCCGTGGATCCTCGGTCGTCCTCATCTGTGGGGGCCGGAACGTGGGGCGCGAGGGCCTTCCATTCGGCATCGGTGAGATCGGTTGGATAGCTCCTTTTCATGCGCAGGAGCGTACGCCATCAACCTACCTCCCTTGCTTCTTCAAACAGTTTCTCCACACTCTACGGTGAATAAGCCTGTGTAGAGATGCACAAGGGTTCTTCGTGTGGCATGCTTGGAGGTGATAGTAGCAGAAAACACATACAACGAAGGTGAGGGTGCCGTAGTTCGCCAAGGACACCTCATAGCTGTGGTAGGGATC
>CADDZK010000483.1 GCA_902812425.1 Actinomycetota bacterium | reverse complement strand
TAAGGTGATCCTGGGAGACGGGACGCTCTCTGTTTGCCATCAGGTACTTCAATATCGTAAGCGCCTTGCCGTTACGTCCCAATGGCATCGTCTCGCTGTCGCACAGCATCTCGAAGTGGCCGAAGAATCCGGCGTGCAACGTCGAACGGACGGCGCCGGGGTCCCGCGATCCTGAGGCCGGCGCTTCAGAGTCAGGAGTACCCCGAAGCTCCTGCCGGGCAATCTCCTCGACCGTCCGCCTCACGGCCTCGGGGGCCACGCCGCTAGCGCTGAAGGCCCCGACCATCACCCCGTCGGGTCGGCGCAAGACCAGCATGTCAGGAACCCTCTCCAGGTGGTATCCGGTTGGCAGCTCTATCGATGATTCTCGCATCTCTTTCTCCGCGTTTACTATCCGTCGGCATCCGCCGCTCAACGATGCAGCAGTGTTATCTCTGCCCGCTCCAAAAATGCAGGCCATATGGGTCGTTCATGTCCTCTCCTTCCCGCGCTGCGATCCAACTCCAGAATAAGCCTAATGATGCCTGTGTCCCGCCGTCATGGGAGCAGTGTCCCGATGAAGCCGGGAAATGCCGCGCCGTCTCCGAAGACAGCACGGCGTGGCGTGTGTTTCGCGGACGGGGGTAGAATGCACCGGGTCCGGTTGGAGGAAAGGGAGTGCGGGATGTCGCTCGAGGGGGTCCTCGTCACCATAGCCGGCTTCGCCGGGGGCTTCGTCAGCACCCTGGCGAGCAACGGCTCCTCCGTCACGCTGCCCGCGCTGGAGTTCCTCGGGCTCTCGGATCACGTGGCCAACGGCACCAACCGCTTGAGCGTCGTCGCGCTCGGGTTCGCAGGCACCGTACATTTTTACCGCGAGGGTCTCGTTGACTGGCGGGAGGGCCTGAGGATTGCCGTCCTCATCGCCATCGGCACCATCGTCGGGTCCTTCCTCGCCGTCGACCTGAGCGACCGGGCCCTCGACGTCGTCGTCGTCACCGGGTTGCTCATCGTCCTCGGGCTGCTCCTCGCGCGGCCCGGTCACTGGCTACAGGGAAAAGAAGGACCGCTCAGACGTTTCGGCCCAGGCCAGGCCGCCGCCTACTTCGCCATCGGCGTCTACGCCGGCCTCGTGGTGCTCGGCTCGGGCTTCTTCATCCTCGCCGCCCTGATCTTGCTGACCGGCAACGACCTCAGGCACGGCAACGCGATGAAGGCGTTTATCCTGCTCGTCGTAGGAGTGCAGAGCCTCCTTATCTTCGGCGAGAGCGGCGAGGTGGACTGGTCCGCCGGCGTGCCCCTGGCTCTGGGGAGCGCCGTCGGGGCATACCTCGCCGCCCGGCTGGCCTCCAGAGAGTGGGCCAAGGTCTGGGTCTACCGCTTCCTGATCGTCGTGGTCGTACTGTCCATAATCCACCTGCTCATAGTAGACAGCACGAAGTATTTGCAGCTCGCCTGATGCGCTCTCGATTTGCGACCCTTACCCTCAGGAAGCGCACGGCTGCGCCGGTTCCGCGTCGAGAATCTCCCTGACTAGGAGGCGCGGCCCACCTTCACCCCTGCCAGACGTACGGGTGTCCCCCGCCGGAGCGAGTTGGGGATCTCGGCGATCTCGTCGACCGGATCTACGAGCGCCCGGAGCCGGTCCTCGGCAGCGTCGCCAGCCACTTCGACCTCGTGCCTGATCTCATCGGATACCGCAGGCTCGCCCACGAAGTCTCCGCCCACTTTTACCCGGACGCTGCTCAGCTCGATGCCGGACGCCCGAGCCTCGCGGACGAGGTCGTTGGAGATGCACCCGGCAACCGCAAGGTACAGCAGTTGCCCGCCGTTGAAGCCAAGCCTGCCACCCCCGCCTTCGGCCGGGCGATCAACAACCAGCGTGAACGACTCGGCACTGCCAAGCGACGTGACCTGGCCCTCCACGTTCCGCGTCTGGACCTCGATATGCACGTGTACTCCTCCTTCGCCCTTCTCATCATGTCCCCGGCAGCCACGAGCTTCAACCAGAAGCGTCCTCCGTCTTCGCACGAATCGGTCCGCCGTGCATTCCCGGACTCTCGACGGTTCGACAGATCTCGACACCGCCGTAACCATCCTGTTCCTCTTGACAAGCTAATGATATTAGTCTATTATCTAATTGTATTAGCCAAGTGAGGCGGAGTGATTCCGCGGGAAGGAGCAGCAGATGAAGGCGACGGTCTATGGGGAGCGGCTGGTGCAACTGACGCGCTATCCGAAGGTATTTCCGGTAAACGCGTATCTCGTGCGTGAGGAGGACGGGTTCACGCTGGTTGACACGGGGCTCTCGGGGAGCGAGGAGAAGTTCATCGCGGCGGCGCGGGAGCGAGGAGGTGGGATCCGGCGCATCGCGCTCACGCACGCCCACGGCGACCACACGGGGTCACTGGACGCACTGCGCGATCTCCTGCCTGAGGCGGAGGTGCTGGTGCCCGCGCGGGAGGCCAGCTTTTTGCGTGGGGTCCTGGATCTCACCCCTGAAGAGCAGCGGTTGGGGGAGCTCAAGGGCTGGTGGAAGACCGCGAAGACGGAGCCCACAAGGGAGCTCTCCCCCGGCGACCGGGTGGGCTCTCTTGAGGTGGTGGCCGCACCGGGACACACGCCGGGACAGGTGGCGTTCTTCGATTCCAGGGACAGGACCTTGATCGCCGGCGACGCCTTCCAGACCAGCGCCGGCGTCGCCGT
>CADDZK010000482.1 GCA_902812425.1 Actinomycetota bacterium | reverse complement strand
ACGACACCCTCGTCGAGGCCCTGATCTCGGTGCGCAACGCCCTCGCCTCGGACCCGCGCGAGGAGGTCAACGCCCTGCAGGGTATGGTCGGGCGCCTGAGAAGGGATCTCGTCTCCTTCTACTCCAGGCCAGACGAGGACTACGCCTACGCCGTGGTGCCGGGGCGGAGCCGCCGCGGGGGCGGCAGGAGCTACCCCGAGCTCAAGAGCTGGCTCGTAGAGACAGCAGAGGTCTTCCGCGAGAGCGTCCTTCCTCTCTTCGAGGGCGGTGGTGTCGTCTTGACCAGCGCCACCCTGGCGACGGGCTCTGGGCCCGAGCGCTCCTTCGGCTACGTCCGCCGCAGACTCGGCCTGGACGAGGACGGCCTCGGCGACCGGGTGGACGAGTTCGCAGGGGAGGAGGTCTTCGACTACGAGGGGCGGTGCCTGGTGTACGTCGAGGAGGAGATAGCAGCACCCACCCTTGGCTCGCCTGACGTCTTCGCCAGGTCCTGCGCCCGCCGTACCGAGGAACTGGCCAGGCTCTCAGGCGGCCGGGCGCTCGTACTGCTCTCCACCAACCGGGCGCTCGCCGCCTTCAGGGAGACCTTTGGGCCGAACTACCCTGTCCGCTACCAGGGGCACGACTCGCCCGGGCGGCTCATCCGCTGGCTCAAGGAGACCGAAGGGGCGATCCTCGTGGGTACACGCACCTTCTGGGAAGGGGTCGACGTGCCGGGCGAGTCGGTCAGCCTGGTCGTGATGGACCGCGTGCCGTTCGCGCCGCCGGACGACCCCGTTGCCGCCAGACTGCGCGAGAAGGCGGGGGAGAGGGCCTTCCGGGAGGTGTTCTTGCCCAAGGCGCAGGTGGCGGTGAGGCAGGGAGCCGGAAGGCTCATGCGCCGCGCCGCGGACAGGGGCGTTGTGGCGCTGCTCGACCCGAGGGTGGCCGGCAAGGGGTGGGGCAAGGCGATCCTGAAGAGCCTGCCGCCGGCCAGGAGGACCGGCTCGCTCGCGGAGGTGGCACGGTTCTTCGCCGAAGATCCCAGGGAGGGTAGTTGACCCTGCAGGTTAGCCGGCGCCGTACCGGCACCACGCCATGGGAACGTCACGATCTCGAAGCGGCCATCCGAGAGTCCCCACAGGCTTACTCCGGCCTTCTCCCGCGACAACCTCGTCCCGCGAAGACGCTCAGTTTGCGTCGAACCTCGTAAGCGGCGCCCGCAGAGCTCGCCGCGGGTCTCGTGCCGCTATGCGACCGAAAGGGCGGAGCGAGGCGGGCAGCCTGGATCTCTTGCGAGCCGAGCTCTCTTAGGCGCGGCGCCGGCGTGCTGCTTCCCTATCCAGTCGAGTTCCGGCATTGGACCCTCCCCGTATGTGATCGCCCGGTACGGTAGATGTCTTGCCCACCGGTCAGGCAGACCGTCTGATCACACGTATTCTCACAAACGCCCGTCCCATCCGATACGCGGGCATGGCCTCCTTGAGGATTGGCGTCTCCTACAGCTTTCTCACCAACAGGAACACCGAGTGACCGTTGCAAAAGGCCTCTTCGAGGTATGCGGTCTCCGTTTTGAGATCGTACCTCGTATCTTGATGGATCTCGTTACCGGTCAACTTTCCCTCGTTGAGCAAGATAACCAAAGGGTCGTCCATCGGCAACGCTTCCCCGACCTTGCAAGGGAACCGCCAGAACGCGCGGTTGCCGGCGGACTTGACAAAGTATTGGAAGGTTAGCGTCTCCCTCGAACCATCGGGGTGACGGCCAAGCCGAAACACCGCGCATATGCACTGCTCCTGGCGCGTCTCGACGTAGTGCCTGAGCGAGGACTCGAAGGACGTGCCGTACCGATCTGCGAGCGATCGAATGGACGCGATCCCGAAGGGCACCTCTCTGGCGTCGGTGGCGAACCTGGGACCGAAAAACTGGAGGTGGGCCGCGAACCCGTTGGCCTCCTTCTCCATCTGCTCCTTGACCGCGGGACCGAGTGTGTACTCGTTATCCAGGTAGAGAATCTCCGTGTGCCAGCCGATCTCGGCGTGGGCTCCTTCGTGGAAGATCACCCACCTCTCTTGTTTGGAGACCAGCTCCTCACTGACGTAGATCTTCGACTCGGATGGACTCAGCAGGCCCTTGACCGAACCGAAAAGCTGCAGTTGCTCGGGATCCAACCTCTCCAGGTCGAAGGACGGCAGCGTGCCAACCTCGAGCCCTAGCTCCTCCAGCACCATCCCCGGCTTGACCGGCGGCTCGTCGAGACCGAGACGGCCGAGCAAAGTGGAAGCGGCTTCAAGCGCGGCGCTGTCATGCCGCTCAGCGGCCACCGGCGTTCTCCCGCCGCGTTCCGCGCCCTAGGAGCGAGATCCGCCCTCTCCCTTGCTGCTCAGCAGGTAGCGGAAGAACGCTTGGGCGGCGTCCCAGTCGCGCTCATCCATCTTCTCCGCGGCGCTGAACACGAAGGCCGGAACCTTGCCTGTGTCCTTGGGTTTATCCCTTTTCGTTACGTAACCGGCGGCCTCCAGCAGCACGGCGAAGGGCACGCCGTAGGCAGCCCCCAGCTTCCTGAGAACGTCGGGCGAAGGCTCAACCTCCCCACGCTCGATCTGGCTGATGTAGCCGTTGCTCACGCCCGACCCCTCTTCGGCCCGGCGTAGCGACCACC
Organism: Actinomycetota bacterium; assembly: GCA_902812425.1. Classification (GTDB taxonomy): domain Bacteria; phylum Actinomycetota; class Rubrobacteria; order Rubrobacterales; family Rubrobacteraceae; genus Rubrobacter_D. Next base: position 53 of record CADDZK010000482.1, on the reverse strand, counting down.
CTAGCCCTTTCCTGGCCCCCTCCAGATCCTTACCGACCCTCGACCTTTCCCGG
>CADDZK010000481.1 GCA_902812425.1 Actinomycetota bacterium | reverse complement strand
GTGCCGTACGAGCCTCAGGGCCTCAAGGTGGCTATGCGCCTGAACGCCCGAGCCTATGAGCGCGAGCACCGAGGCATCGGGCCTGGCGAGATGTTGCGTGGCGACGGCTGAGACCGCAGCCGTGCGGACCTCGGTGATCAGGCGCCCGTCCATCGCAGCCAGGGGCTCGCCGGTCTCGGGCCTAAACAGGAGGATCGTGGCATGGTGGGTGGGCACCTGGGTGTTGCGAGGATAGAAGGCGACCAGCTTCGCGCCCAAAGCCGAACCGGTGTATGCAGGCATGAGACCGAGAAAGCCTTGGTGCTCGGACACGGGTAGCATCGTCCGGACCGGCTGCACCACCGTGCCGCTCGAGAAGTCTGCTAGTGCCCTCTCCATGGCGGGTATCACCTCCTCCATGCTCAGCAGACGGCTGACGGCGCTCTCGTCCAGGTTCAACGGCTTGAGGGTGTCAGTAGCTTTCTGCTCGACCATAAACTGCTCCTTTCCCTACGCTCCTTACCGGAGACGCTTTGTGAGCACCGTCCCAAAGATAGTGCTTATATATTTCGTATAGTCAAACTATACGAAGTTGTGGTACACTACACCTAGTGACCCGCGAAGTCAAGACCCAAGCTCAGAAATCCCCACTCCGCCGCGAACAGGCGGCCCTGACCCGCACTCGTATCGTCGAAGGCGCAACGGCGGTGTTCGAGCTACGGGGCTACGAGGGGGCGCGCATAGAGGACATCGCCAAGGAGGCTGGGGTCGCCGTACCGACCGTCTATAAGGTATTTACCAACAAGCGCAACCTGCTCAAGGCCTCGGTTGAGGCGGCCATTACCGAGGGGGAAGCGGGCGAGGTGGAGCGACTAGCCTGGTTCCGTGAGCAGCTCGAAGAGCCCACCGCAGAGCGCCAGCTGCGCCTCATCGCTCGCAACGCCCGGCGTATGTACGACCGCGCGGGGCAACTGCTCGAAGTCGTACGCGCCGCTGCGGCGAGTGATAGCGATATAGAGGCCCTCTGGCAGGCCATCAATGATGAGCGCCTCGTCCGCGCACGCACCAGTGCCGAACGCCTAGCTAGCAAGGCGAAGCTAAGGACGACGGTTGGTGAGGCAGCTCTGACGCTTTGGGCCCTAAGCGTACCTGAGCTCTACGTCCTGCAGATCCGCGCTGGTGGCTTGAAGGCGGACGACTATGAACGCTGGCTTGGAGACCTCTTGGTAACCGCCCTCCTTGAGGCCTGATTCGGTCTGTGTGGGAGCTGGACTTCTGAGAACTCCGTCAGGGCGAAGTTCGCAGAACTCTTTGCCTGCGAAGTTCTAAGAAGTCCCCTTCCACGCACTCCGGTGAATAGAGGCGAAAGCACACAAACGCTATCATGCTCATGGTGGAAAGGAAATATCCCGTTGCTAGTAATAGAGCTAGCGGGAGGAAGGAGGAATCAACGTAATGCCACTCTACATGACGCAGTTCGCCTACACCCCGGAGGCTTGGGCAGCCCTCGTCGACAACCCCGAGGACAGGAGCGCACCCGTGCGCGAGCTCACAGAGAGCATGGGAGGTCGGCTGATCGGCTGGTATCTGAGCATGGGCGACTATGACGGATTGCTCATCTATGAGGCTCCAGACGACGCTAGTGCCGGTGCTGCGGTATTGGCGGCAGCCAGGCGTGGGCACTTGAGGGCTACCAAGACTACCCCGCTCTTCAGTGCCGAGGAGGGCATGGAGATAATGCGCAGAGCGGGAGGCACGCCTTTCAGGGCACCGGGGCAGTAGTAAGCAGGATATAGGGCTACTTAACCTAGGGCCGGATAAGCACACTCCGGCCCTCTTTATGGCGCACTCCTTAGAACTCCATCAAGGCGAAGTTCTAAGAAGTCCCCTTCCACGCACTCAGGTGAATAAGGGGTGATAGGAACGCGAAAGGCTTGTAGCCTTGCCCGGAGAACGTTATACCCGAAGGAGGGAGCGCCTACATGGCAGACGACGCGGCAAATGTGGCCACGACCTACTTCGATGCTTGGAAGGCTAATGACTTCGACACCATGCGCTCGCTAGTAGCAGACGACGTCAGGTTCGAGGGTCCGCTCGCCACGCTGGTGGGCGCCGAGGAGTACATGGAGGGCATAAGGGGACTGTCACGTGTCATATCCGAGATCGTAATTCGGAAGGTCTTCGTCGACGGCCAAGACGTGCTCACTTGGTACGACATGCACACGACGGTGGCCTCCCCGGTAGCGGTGGCCAACTGGCTGCACGTCGAGGAGGGCAAGATCACGGCCTTGCGGGTAGCCTTCGACGCGCGCGAACTCGCTCCGTAGAGTTCGGACTTCCGAGAAGACACCTTCCACGCTCTTGGGTGAATAGGAGCAAGAGGAAGGGCTTCGCACGAGTCTAGGGTGGCCAGTACCGTTAACCACTCGTACACTCACGGCGTTGCCCGCGAAGATAGGGAGAAGGTAAGCCTATGAGCGATCACGCACGATTGCGGGTCGTCGCCACCCACGACTTCTGTTGCGCCTACCCACCCTCGCCTACCTCCTACGGCTCGCTGCCGGGCGGTGAGGGCCTGAAGAATACGGTCGATGCGTTAAGGAAGCAGGGGCCAACCGTCAGGGCAGACGCGGGCGACTTCGCTGCGCCAGGGGCGCTCGCCACCATCTCGGGCGGCAAGGCGGGATTTGCGGCGGCGGCCGACCTAGGCATAGAC
>CADDZK010000480.1 GCA_902812425.1 Actinomycetota bacterium | reverse complement strand
GTTTCAAGCTCGAGACGCACGACCTTGAGGAGAGGGTGCGCGAGGTAAACGTCGAGGGTGCCAGGCTCGCCTGCGAGGCCACAAGGACCATAGCAGGAACAGGAGATCAGGCGCTCGTCCTCGGGGCCATCGGCCCACTGGGGCGGCCGCTCGCCCCGATAGGTCCCGTCAGCCCGGAGGAGGCGAGGTCGGTCTTTCTGGAGCAGGCTGAGGCGCTCCTCGAAGGCGGCGCCGATGCGATCCTCCTGGAGACCTTCCCCGACCTCGTCGAGCTGCGGCTCGCGTACGAGGCGGTCGGGTCTCTGGGGGCTCCGGTCCTCGCGTACAAGACCTTCGTCGAGGACGGCGAGACCCTCGCGGAAGGGCTGCCCGAGCGAGCGGCGCAGGAGATCTCCTCCTGGGGCGCCGACCTCACGGGGTCGAACTGCACCGTCGGCCCGCAGCGGATGGTGGAGATCATCGAGCAGATGTCAGACGGTGCAGGTCCTGTCGCAGCATTCCCCAACCCCGGTCTCCCCCAGCTGGTCGGTGGCCACATCCGTTTCAGCAGGGACGTGGACCACTTCGCCGAGTACGGCGTGAAGCTCGCCGAGGCGGGAGCGCGCCTCGTCGGTGGCTGCTGCGGAACGACTCCAGCCCACGTGAAGGCACTCTCGGAGGCGCTGCGCGACTTCAGGGTAGACGGAGCCGGAGTACGCCGGCATGTGACGGTGGTGGAGCGAACCGGGCGCGTAGAGGTCTCCTCGGAGCCCATCTCGAAGTTCGCGGAGCGGTTGCGCACGGGCTTCGCCGTCACGGTCGAGGTGGACCTGCCGCGCGGCAACGCCATCACGCAGGTAGTCGAGGCCGCGAAGTGGTTGAAGGGGCGTGGGATCCACGCCATAGACATCTCGGACGGGGCGCGGGCGAGGCTAAGGATGCACCCCGTGGCCGCGGCCAAGATCGTGCAGGACGAGGCCGGCATCGAGGTCGTCTCCCACATCTCCTGCCGCGACAGGAACATTATCGGCTTACAGGCGGACCTGCTCGGGGCCGCTGCTCTCGGGGTGAAAAACATACTCGCTGTTACGGGTGACCCTGCCCAGATAGGAGACTACCCGGAGGCGACCTCGGTCTTCGACACCGACTCCGTCGGCCTCGTGCACGTCCTCTCCAGGATGAACCGGGGGGAGGACCTCGCCGGCAACCCGATAGGCGAACCACCGGGCTTTCTCATCGGGGCGTCCTTCAACCCGACGGCGGAAGACCTCGACGTTGAGGTCGAGAAGCTCAGGCGCAAGGTCGAGGCGGGCGCGCACGCCTTCTGGACGCAGCCGGTCTTCGAGATAGGTGCCCTGGAGAGGGCGCTGGAGCGCATCGGCGACGATGGGGTCTGCATCCTGCTCGGCCTCATGCCGCTCAGGAGCGCCCGCCAGGCCGAGTTCCTCCACCACGAGGTCCCGGGCATCGACATCCCGAAACACGTCCGCGAGAGACTCGCGACGCTCTCAGCTGAAGACGCCCCGAAGTACGGCGTCGAGGTGGCCCAGAAGCTCCTCGTCGAGGCCCGTCCACTCGTCGGCGGCGCTTACATAATGCCGCCAGCTAGCTCCCCCGACCTCGCGGGTGATGTCGTCGAGGCGATCAGCGTCAGAAGCTGACCGGATAGAATAGGAGTCCATGGTTCTCCAGAGCACCATCCACGAAGAGAGGGCGGCCCGGCTATCGAGGATCCGGGAACTGCTGAAGCAGCGTATCGTGCTGCTCGACTGTGCGATGGGGACCATGATCCAATCCTACGGCCTCTCCGAGGAGGACTACCGCGGAGAGCGCTTCGCGGACCATTCAGGGGAGCTCAAGGGCAATAACGACCTGCTATCCATAACCCGGCCCCACATAATCCGCGACATCCACGAGGCCGCGATGGAGGCAGGCTCGGACATCATAGAGACGAACACCTTCAGCTCGACTTCCATAGCCCAGGCAGACTACAAGATGGAGGACATTGCCTACGAGCTGAACTTCGAGGCGGCCCGCGTGGCCCGCGAGGCCGCCGACGGCTACGCGACGCCGGAGAGGCCACGCTTTGTGGCGGGCGCCCTCGGGCCGACCAACCGCACAGCTTCCCTCTCCCCCGACGTCAACAACCCAGGATTCAGGAACATCACCTTCGACGAGCTCGCCGAGGCATACAGGGAAGCCGCGCGCGGCCTCGTCGAGGGTGGGGCCGACCTGCTGCTCGTCGAGACAATCTTCGACACCCTGAACGCCAAGGCCGCCATCTTCGGGATCACGGCGTATTTAGAAGAGGAAAACCTGGACGTGCCCATCATGATCTCGGGCACGATCACGGACGCGAGCGGGCGCACGCTCTCGGGGCAGGTTACGGAGGCTTTCTGGAACTCCGTGCGCCACGCGAACCCCATAAGCGTCGGGCTGAACTGCGCTCTAGGCTCGAAAGAGCTCAGGCAGTACATCGAGGAGCTCTCCCGCATAGCGGACGTCACCGTGAGCGCCTACCCGAACGCCGGGCTGCCCAACGAGTTCGGGGAGTACGACGAGACGCCGGAGATGATGGCGGCGGAGATCGGGGAGTGGGCCGAAGCGGGCTGGCTGAACATCGTCGGCGGCTGCTGTGGGACGACGCCGGATCACATAAAGGCTATAGCGGAAGCCGTCTCGGGCCACCCCCCACGTGAGATACCGGAGATCCCGA
>CADDZK010000479.1 GCA_902812425.1 Actinomycetota bacterium | reverse complement strand
GCTCCTTGCCCTTCGAAGGGCCGCCCGTAGCCCTTTACCGTGAACGCCCCTGGACCAACCAGCCGTCCTGCCCGCGGTCTTAAGACAACGCTCTTGGCACCGATGGCGGGCTTGGCGTACAGAGGCGTGCCGTCCGCACTGATGTCGACCACCACGCGGGCTGGATGGTTGAGCCTGAAGACGTCGACCGAGTCAGCCGCTTGCGTGAGATGGAAGTACACCGAGAGGCTACCGGCTTCAGAGCGCACCACGTGGTAGCGGGAGACGGCGCGACCGAAGCCAGCGCCACCGGTCGTAAGGGTGTGCCTGGCGGTGGGCAGGTCGAGGCGTACTACCCAATCACCGTCTCTGTGGGAGAGGTGATAGGTCGGGGCGAGGTCAGCCGCCTCCTGCCTCGAACCTACGTCTACGACCGCACGCTCGTAGGTGATGTGGTCCCCGAAGCGCACGTCGCGCACGGTGTCTGGTGTCGTGGCCGCTCCCGCAGGGGCGAGTCCCACAACGAAGACGGCGAGTACAAGCACCACCACGTAGCCGAGATCTCTCCGCGATAGCGCAGCCTTCACCCTCCTGGTTCCACTCCTTCGCCGCTTCAGCAGGGTCTTCATCTCGTCCTTCTTTCCGCGCTCCGCACTTCTCACTCTCCAATGTAGACTGCCTCACGCCTTCTGGCGTGAGCAAAACAGTTCGTTCTACAGATCAATATTGATCAAAAAGTAATGTACGCTCCTTGCTATGACTAGACTGCTACCCTCTTCTACTTCAGGGGCCGGGTTGAATTGGCGCAAGCCCCTCATACAATGATAAATATGGGAATTGATAGGCAGATCTGTGATCTTCCCGAGGCGGTGAGGGCACTCGTCGAGGCCCGCACAGGGGATGCGGTCTACGTTGTTGGTCCCGACTACACAATAGTTCACTGGGACAAGCAGATGGAGTCCTTGAGCGGGGTGCCTAATGAGGAGGCTCTGGGTAAGCCATGCTATGAGGCAGTGATGGGAGAGGCGGAGGGGGGACAGCCCTTCTGCGCTCATGGCTGCTCTGTGATGCACTTGGCCCAGGAAGGACGCCCCGTCTCAAGCTATGAGATGAGTATAAAGACCCGCTCTGGAAGAAGAAGGTGGGTGAGTGCCTCCAACCTCACCATAGACACACAAGAGGGACCATACCTTGTGCACCTGCTAAGGGACACCCAGGGAACCCACGACACTCTAGAGATGGCAAGAGGGCTAATACAGCTCTCTTCCAAGGAGAAGGCTCCAGCGCCCATAAGGAAGGGCATCCCCGCTCTCACCCAGAGGCAGCTTGAGGTCTTGCAGATGCTATCTGAGGGCAAGAGCGCCAGGGAGATAGGAAAAGAGCTCTACCTCTCCGAAGCCACGGTAAGGAACCACATAAGGGCACTTCTCGAAGCCGTGGGTGCACATTCCCAAGTAGAAGCACTGGCCAGGGCCAGGGAGCTCGGGATCCTATAAGAGGCTGATCCCTTACCAGCTAGTATCGTCGACTATATTTGGTCAATCTTTGCCATATCGACGGCCAACACTGCTCAGGCCGCTAGCTCCCCTTCGCTGTAAAGTGTCGGATCAGATGATAAGAAGACGAGTCCTTCGATACAGGTCTCTCTGAAGGGCCTGCATGAGAGGGGCTCTTTAGAGGAGGTTAGTTGGCTATGGAGCTTCTTGAGGATTGTCGCTTTTCAAAGGCTCCTTTCATCCGGCGTCTGGGCACAGCGTCGTGTGGGCCGCAGGACGGGGTAATCGGCGAGCTAGACCTGCTCGCACGCGAGGGTTGGCCCATTCCCGAAGGGATAGTTGTCACCAGGGAAGCCCCCGGGCCTTTCTCCGGTCCAGCGGCTTCATGGACGAGATACTCGTCCACGCATCCTGGGAGCCCCGAGAGTGGGAACTCACGCTACGCCTAAGACGTGCCTCTTGCCTCATTGAAGGAGAGCTAAACCGGGCGCTCTGCGATGCGCTGATCGACCTTGGCGCCCCCTCGGTCGTCGTCATTTCGGAAGGGATGCGCAAGGGAGACCTAAAGAGCATCCCCGAGGTCAAGGAGGCAATCCTCGAGGCGTGGCTCTCGGAGAGAAACCTGGAGCGTCAACTTCGAGCAGCTGCTTCGGGGGAAGATATTCCGACCTGGCCCGTCTTGGTCCAGAGGGAGTTTCGCCCTCAGTACACCGATTGGTCGATCACCGGAGGAGCTGAGTCCCCCTGGGCTGTCGGGGCCGAAGATCTGCTCCCGGGAGCAGGGGTCGCTTCACCCCGGAAGCGGCCTCTGTATTGGGGATGAGCACCAAGGTTAGGTGGGGACCCGAAGAAGGCAGGTGTTATCTCCTTCCGGCGGTAGGGACAGAGGCTCTCGAAAGGACCCCTAAGAGCCGGTAGAAAGTTAGTGCGTCAGCACCCGTAGGGCCCATCCCTGCAGGCAAGAGACCCCGGCCTGTAAGAGAGCCGGGGTCCCGCACGTCGGCCGGAGGCGTCTTTCTAGCGCCTCTCGAGCAGGTCGGCGGCGAAGGGGTAGCGGTAATCCTCTCCCTGGCTGACCCTGTAGGCCGCGTAGGCGGCATGCACGAAGGGCACGACCGACACTATGGCCATGACGGGGATGAGCAGGAACCCGATGAGCACGATCGTAAGAACTGCCGTGATCGTCCAACCTGCCGACAGGATCACGAGCCACCCTATCT
>CADDZK010000478.1 GCA_902812425.1 Actinomycetota bacterium | reverse complement strand
CCGGATGACCCCCGACCTCGACGCGGCCGCGCTAGATGTCGAGGTCGGTGTCGTACGATTCGAGCCTGGCCTGACACTATGCCTCACCGTCACCCACGAGGGCGAAGGCGTGCTCGACGACCGCGTCGGGTTGCGATCGGCGCTCGTCGAGCGGCGCCTGCCGCTTGTAACCCGCGGCGAGCAACCCGGATCGCCGTACCCTGGCAGGTGGGGCAAGCCGCCGTACTGGAGCCCGGAGGAGCCCAACCTCCTAGACCTCAGTATCGAGCTGCTCGACGCAGAGGGAAGGACGCTGGACACCGTGGAGAGCTACTTCGGCATGCGAAAGATAGAGGTACGCGACGGGAAGGTGTATCTGAACAACCGTCCCCTCTACCAACGGCTCGTCCTCGACCAGGGCTACTTCCCCGACGGCATCCTGACGGCCTCCACAGACGAGGACCTGCGCAAGGATATAGAGCTGGCGCAGGAGATGGGCTTTAACGGGGCCCGCAAGCACCAGAAGGTCGAGGACCCCAGGTGGCTCTACTGGGCCGACCGTCTGGGCTTTCTGGTCTGGGGCGAGATGGCGAACGCTTACCAGTACTCTCCGGATTACGTACGCAGGATCACCGCCGAGTGGCAGGAGGCCGTCCGGCGCGACTACAATCACCCCTCTATCATCGCCTGGGTGCCTATGAACGAGAGCTGGGGCGTGCCCGAGCTCGCCACGGACCCGAGGCAGGTGGAGCACCTGTTGGCCATGTACCACCTCACGCGCTCGCTCGACGGCTCGCGGCCTGTGGTTTCGAACGACGGATGGGAGCACGCGCTGACCGATCTGTGCACCATCCACGATTACAGGAACGCGACCGTCTTGAAAGGACGCTACCTGACGCCCGAGACGAGCCTCGCTGAGCCCGAGAGAAGGCCCGTGTACGCGCCAGGACACGGGTATCGGGGCGAGCCGATCCTCATCACGGAGTTCGGCGGCATCGCCTTCGCGACTGCTGATCCTGGCTCCTGGGGCTACCGTACCGTCTCGGACGCCGAAGGACTCCTGCAGCGCTACGGGGCTCTCGTCTCCGCTCTGCTAGAGAGCGAGGTGGTACAGGGTTTCTGCTATACGCAACTCACCGACGTCGAGCAGGAGATCAACGGCCTCCTCACCTACGACCGGCGCCCGAAGGTGGATCTCTCCCGCATCCGGGAGATAACGACAGCGACGTGGAGGGGGGCCAGGAACGGCGAGCGCCAGGGGATCGAACCGTACGAGTCATGAGAGGTTCTGACCTCGCGGGATGGTTGCCTCCGGTGTACATATCTCTCTTCGGGCCGACGGGATGAGCGGACGAACCTACACGAACCCCGTCTACGGCGGCTACATGGGGGACCCTTTCGTGCTGAAGCACAACGGGGAGTACTACGCCTACGGAACCGCGCCGCCCGGCGAAGTCTGCGTCCCGGTGCTGCGCTCGCGGGATCTGGTGACCTGGCGGCCCTTGGGCAGGGCCCTCACCCTGCCTGACGATGACTTCGAGGCCCTCTGGGCACCGGAGGTCGCCTACGAAAACGGCACGTTCTACATGTACTACTCGGCCGGCGGGGAGGAAGGGGAGGGGCACCGGTTGCGCGTGGCCACGGCCTCCAGCCCGGCAGGACCTTTCGAGGACAGCGGCGCGGTGCTCACGGCCGACGACCCGTTTACGATAGACGCCCACCCCTTCCGTGACGAGGACGGCCTATGGTACCTCTACTACTGCCGCGATTTTCTCGACCCTGAGGGGCGCGTCGGCACGGGGATCGTTGTGGACCGGCTGGTCGAGATGACCAGGCTCGCAGGAGAGCGCCGCACGGTCCTGCGCCCGCACGCGGATTGGCAGCTCTACGAGCGGCAACGAGAGTGGTACGGTCGCATCTGGGACTGGTACACGGTGGAGGGCGCCTTCGTTCGCAAGAACGGAGGCCGCTATTACTGCCTCTACAGCGGAGGCGCGTGGAGGGAGCCGAACTACGGCGTTTCTTATGTGGCGGCGGACCATCCCATGGGACCGTTCGCTCCCGAGGCAGACACCGAAGGCCCAGACGTACTGCGTACCGCGCCGGGACGGGTAATCGGTCCTGGGCACGCCTCGGTCGTGCTCGCCCCGGATAACCTCCGCGAGTACCTCGTCTACCACGCGTGGGACCCTGGCCACACGCGGCGCCAGATGCGGATAGACCCGCTCGACTGGGGCCAGGCGGGGCCGTCTTCCGCAGGCCCGACGCTCGAAGCGCGGCCCGCGCCGCCGCTGCCGCTGTTCGGCGACAACTTCGACGGGACGGACGGCGCGCAGCCGGACCCCCGCTCCTGGCGGGTGGATGGTGGGGATTGGAGGCAGGCGGACGGGGAGCTCGTGCAGCGCGATCCGGGGGCCGGGCCAGCCACAGCACTATTGGTCGGCGTCGAGCCCGCAGGTGAGTATCTTCTCGAAGCGAACGTGCGGCTACTGGAGGCCGCAGACGGGGACGGCTCGTGCGGCGTGTACCTCGAACACGGTCAGGGAGATCAAACGCTCCTGACGCTGGCGGCGAACGGATCCTCGGACGACCGGGAGACTAGCCTCCATTCGAGGTCGCTTACCCTCGGCGCTGGCTTCGGGAGCGAGGCCTATCGCCGGCTACTGGTGAGCGTGCGGGACGGCGAGGTGGTGGTGTGGGTGGACGGGGTGCGTGTAGGGTCGGGGATCGAGGCGCGGCCTGGGG
>CADDZK010000477.1 GCA_902812425.1 Actinomycetota bacterium | reverse complement strand
GGGCACCCTGTATTCGGACGTCATAGAGAGCGGGACCCGCGACGCGGCAAGGATAAAGAGCCACCACAACGTCGGGGGTCTGCCCGAGGTCATGGACCTCGACCTCGTCGAGCCCCTGAGGAACCTCTTCAAGGATGAAGTGCGCGTCGTCGCGGCGGAGCTCGGGATGCCAGAGAGGCTCGTCTGGCGCCAGCCCTTCCCCGGGCCTGGGCTTGCGATCCGGGTGATAGGCGACGTCACGGCCGAGAGGCTGGAGATCCTCCGCAAAGCCGATGCCGTTTTGCAGGATGAGATAAGGAACGCAGGGCTCTACCGCGACCTGTGGCAGAGCTTCGCCGTCCTGCCCGCGATCCACTCCGTCGGCGTCATGGGCGACGCGCGAACGTATGCGTACCCCATAGTGATCCGGGCCGTCACCTCGGACGACGCGATGACCGCGGACTGGGCCCGCCTCCCCTACGACCTCCTCGAACGCATAAGCAACCGCATCATCAACGAGGTCGCAGGCGTCAACCGCGTCGCCCTCGATATCACGAGCAAGCCACCAGGCACGATAGAGTGGGAATGAGGTAGTAGCAGGCTCTCAGCACGCTACGCCCTGCGGGCGGCTTGTCAGTATTTCAGCACGCTCAGGCCTTCACTTTCAGCTTCTCCTCGAACGGCGGCGCCCACTCTCACGAAGCGAGACCCACCAACAGGAGCTCCCGAAGAGCGGTGGCTCTGTATGCGCATCCTTGCTGAAATGCTGACTGGCTGACAAGCGGAGGCCGAAGGGCGTAGCGTGCTGAGTAGCTATTTAACCCCGATTTAGCGCGGAGTTTACCTGACTGCAACTAAACCCTGATTACCATGCCCTATCATCGTTTTCCGGAACCCGCTACATGGACTCTGAGCGGAGCACGAAAGGAGCGTGGAGTTGGGAACGTTTACCCTCGCGAGGTTGGCCGGGTTGGGTGTGGTACTGACCCTCCTGGTGGCCGGATGCGCCACGACCAGCAGCGCCGGCGGTAGCAGCGGAGACAGTGGCAGCAACAGCATGGCCAGCAGCCTGACCGGTGCTGGCGCCACGTTCCCGCAGCCGGTCTACGAGAAGATATTCCAGCAGGCGCAGCAGTCCGACAACATCCAGGTCAACTACCAGGGCGTTGGTTCGAGCAGCGGCATAGAGCAATTCACCAAGGGCACCGTCGATTTCGGGGCCTCTGACGCCCCGATGACCGACTCGCAGGTAAAGGACGTCAAGGGCAACGTGTACCATATTGCCACCTTCGGCGGCGCAGCCGTGGCCGCGTACAACATCAAGGGCGTGAAGGACCTCAACCTCACTGGCCCCGTCCTCGCCGACATCTTCATGGGCAAGATCAAAAAGTGGAACGACCCGTCCATAACCAAGCTCAACCCAGGTGTGGACCTGCCCGATGCCAGCATAGTGACGGTGCATCGCTCCGACGGGTCTGGCACCACCAACATGTTCACCGGCTACCTGAACGCCATCAGCCCAGAGTGGAGGGAGCAGATCGGCTACGGTACCGAGGTCAACTGGCCTGGTGGCGTCGGTGGTGACGGCAACGACGGCGTGGCCGGCCAGATCAAGCAGAACCCCAACTCCGTAGGCTACGTCGGCCTCGAGTACGCCAAGGGCCAGGGTATACCGTACGCAAACATAGGACAGAAGCCGGGCGACTACGTTACGGCGAGCGTGGCTACGGCCAAGGCGGCGCTCGAGCAGGGCAAGATCCCTGGCGACCTGCGGGCGACGATCTCCACCCAGGCTCCTTTCGACGGCAACGCCTATCCTGCCGTGAACTACACGTACCTCCTGGTGCAGAAGAAGATGGACGACCTGGGGACGTGCAAGGCCGTCGCCGAGACGGCGTGGTACATAACCCACCAGGGCCAGAAGCTGGGACCTGGCCTGAACTACGTCACGCTGCCGCAGAGCGTTGTCTCCAAGGACGAGCAGGAGATAAAGAGCATGGAGGCCGAGGGCCAGATGTGCTACTCGGGATAACAGAGAAAAGGACTACGTACCGGCAGGGGGGCTCGAAGGCTCCCCTTCCGGGCTTCCTTGAAAAGCGGGGATGCGAGGACTAAATTTGCGACTTTGGAGAGGGCGGCTATCGGAAGAGGCGGCACGGCATTGAACCTTCTCAAGCGGGTGCGCCGGGGCAACGTGGGCGACACCATCTTCGCCATCGTGGCCTTTCTATTCGGGGTCTCGATCCTCGCGATCATGGCGGGGATCGTCTTCCAGCTCTGGTTGCAGTCCGGGCCTGCGAGGGAGAAGTTCGGCTGGGCGTTTTTGTGGACCACCGTCTACGACGTCCAGAATAATAACTACGGTGCCGGGGCCTTTATCTACGGGACGCTGGTAACGGCGTTCATAGCGCTCCTCCTGGCCGGGCCAGTCGGCCTCGGCATAGCCGCCTTCCTGGTCGAGATAGCGCCGAGGCGCATCGACCGCATCCTCGGCTCCCTCGTTGAGCTGCTCGCTGCCATACCCTCCATCGTCTACGGTCTGTGGGGTTTCTACGCCCTCAACGGTTTTCTGAGGGACTTCATCGCGCCGCCCCTCTCGGCGGCCTTCGGGTGGCTACCGATCTTCAGTGGTAGCTTCGTCGGGACCTCCGTTCTCACGGCCAGTATCGTGCTCGCGATCATGGTCCTGCCGACCGTGGCCGCCGTCTCCAGGGACGTGCTGCGGGCCGTGCCCAACACGCAGAGGGAGGCGA
>CADDZK010000476.1 GCA_902812425.1 Actinomycetota bacterium | reverse complement strand
GTCTTCGAGTTCGCCTCTACAAACCTCGTAATAGAGCTAGGAATCATCATGGCTATTCTTCTGGGCTGGCAGTTCACTTTGGGGGAGTTCGTTGGAGGGCCTATCATGATCGTGTTGCTCGCCCTGCTGTTTCGGGCCTTCCTCAGCCAGAGGCTCCTGAACGACGCGAGGAGACAGGCGGACAGGGGCCTGCAGGGCCTGATGGAGGGGCATGCAGAGATGGACATGGCCGTAACCGAGGGTCCCTTCTTCAAGCGGCTCACTTCCTCCGCAGGCTTCACGGCCATAAGCCACTACTTTGTGATGGACTGGGCCGCCATCTGGAAAGATATATTAGGCGGTCTGCTCATAGCCGGCGCCCTCGGGGCTTGGGTCCAGAGTTCGTTCTGGCAGGCCTTCTTCCTGGAGGGAAGCCCTACTCTCGCAGCAATCTGGGGTCCCCTTGTTGGACCACTGGTGGCTATACTCTCCTTCGTATGCTCCATAGGCAACGTGCCGCTGGCCGTCATCCTGTGGAACGGCGGGATCAGCTTCGGTGGGGTGATGGCCTTCATCTTCGCCGACCTCATAGTGCTGCCGGTACTGAACATCTACCGCAAGTACTATGGGGGGAGGATGAGCCTCTTTTTGCTCGCTACCTTCTACGTGGCGATGGCTGCGGCGGGGCTGATCGTGGAGCTCTTGTTCAGGCTACTTGGCCTGATCCCACAGGAGCGCCACGCCAAGGTGGTGGAGGCTTCCATACAGCTCAACTACACCACCGTGCTCAACGTCGTCTTTCTCGCCCTGGCGGCCGTGCTGGTCTGGAGGTTCCTGAAGACTGGCGGCCCCGAGATGCTGAGGGAGATGTAGAGCCCTCCGGTGCTCCGGCCCGTCTAATCGCACGCCTGTGCGGCGGCTAGTGGCGCTGGGTCTGGTTGAAGATCCAGACCACCACTGCCACCAGCAATACCAGGAGCAGGATCCAGAACAACCCGGCGAACAGCATGCCGAGCAGGCCCCCGCCCATCATGTAGCCGCCCATCATCTGACCCATGCCGCCCATCATCCCGTAGCCCATACCGCCGCCGGAAAATCCCCCGACCAGGAGTAGGACCACGAGGGCTCCGACCACGCCGCCCAGGACGAGCTTCAAGCCTTCACTCACGACCGACCTCCTCGCTACGCTCTTATTGCCACACTTCGAGTGTAGCGCTGGGGGGGGAGTGCCATGAGCAATATGCGCCGTTCTTCTGGCTAAGGTTGATCAAGCAGGACCCATGCCTCCATGATGGGACTCGGCCCGCGGCTTGCTAACTCACGCCCGGCAGGTGCCGCAGGACGGTCGCCGTATTGAGGTTGCCGAAGTCGCTCTGGCGTGGCGGGTTCATAGCTTCGCGCGTGGGGGCATGCGAGCATGTGGGCAGATAGGAGGAGGCACCCTTGAGGGAAGACACCGACTTCCTTATCACCGGCGGCTACGGGACCGTGGGACGCCGCGTCGCAGCAGATCTCGCACCCGACTACCCAGGCCGGCTCGTCGTGGCGGGAAGGAGCGCAGAGAAGGCTGGGCAACTAGCTGCCGAGATCGGATACGGAGTGCGGGGACGCACGATCGACGTCGGTGACCCCGCTTCGGTCGAAGCTGCCTTGGGCGGTGTGGGCCTAGTGATGAACTGCATCGACCAACCCGAGCCACACCTGCTGCGCGCAGCGATCAGACGAGGCTTGGCCTACACGGACATAGCGCCGCACCTGATGACCCGCCGTCCCACCGAGACGATGAAGGCAGAGGCGGCCAGGACCGGTGCCCGTATCGTGCTTGGGAGCGGGCTGGCTCCCGGCATCTCTAGCCTCCTCGCCCGTATGGGAGCGGATCTCGTCGGTGCGGTCGAGAGTGTTGAGAGCAACGTACTGCTCTCCGCAGGCGATACCTACGGGCCCGCCTCGCGCAACTACATCATGGAGGAGATCGCTATGGCCTACGCGGTGCGGATCGAGGCGCGCGAGGTACCGATGCGCCCCTTCTCCTGCTCCGTTCGCGTCAGCTTCCCGCCACCCCTCGGAGAGCGCACGGCCTACCCGTTCCCGTTCTCCGACCAGGTCTTCTTCCCCGAGACGCTCGGTGCTAGGATGGCCCTTTCGCGCCTGGTGCTCGATCCGCCTTGGCTAGGAACGCTGCTGTCGGCCCTCGTGCGGCTTCGGGTTACGGCGGGGCTGCGACGGCGTGGAGGTTCTCAAGAGAGAGTTCAGCGGCTCATCGCCCGGTTGCAGCGCAGGTATAACGGGCACAACTGGTACGGGGTTGTCGTGGATGTTCGGGGAGAGCGCGGCCGGGTGCGGGCTTCTCTAGTCGGCCGTGGCCAGGCTAGCGGGACGGCGATCGGCGCAGCCGCTGTGGTGCGTGCGCTCGCTGCGAGCGAGGTGGAGCAGAGCGGGATCTGGCTAGCGGAGCAGGTCGTCCCACCGGGACCGTTCTTCGAGCGTTTAGCGGCACAAGGGCTCGTGCCGAGGGTCGAGGTGCCGCTCTCCTTACTGCAGGCATAGGGTGAGCTCGTTACAGAGAGCCGCCTTCGGAGGGATGGAGCCATGTGGCCCCATCCCTTCTTTTGCCTTATTCACCGGAGTGTGTGGAAGAGGTCTTCTGTGAACTTCGCCTTGACGGAGTTTCCACGAAATTCGAACACACGAGCATCAGAAAGAACAATGTTAGCCACGACTTTGATCAATCTGTGTCACGCGCTGCCCTAAAGAAGATCTA
>CADDZK010000475.1 GCA_902812425.1 Actinomycetota bacterium | reverse complement strand
GGTGGTGCCATAGCGACAAGCTCGGAGCGCCTCGTAGACCTGTATCGGGAGATGGCACTGATCCGGGCTTTTGAGGAAGCGTGCCAGAGGGGCTTCAGGCAGGGCAAGATCGGGGGCTACCTCCACGTCTACATCGGCCAGGAGGCCGTCGCAACGGGCTTTTTGCAGGCCTTCAAGGAGGGCGACAAGGTCATCACGGCCTACCGCGACCACGCGCACGCCCTACTCCTTGGCACCGATCCCAAGGAGGTCATCGCCGAGCTCTACGGCAGGGGCACTGGGATGGTCAAGGGCAAGGGCGGCTCGATGCACCTCTTCGCCGTCGAGCGGGGACTTATGGGCGGCTACGGCATCGTCGGCGGACACATACCCCTGGGGGTCGGCTTCGCCTACGCGATGAGGTATCAGGAGACGGACCACATCACCCAGCTCTATCTCGGGGACGGTGCGATCTCCAACGGCGCCTTCCACGAGGCGGCGAACCTCGCGGGGCTATGGGGCAAGGACGGCATGTGCCCCTGCCTGTTCATCGTGGAGAACAACCAGTACGGGATGGGCACGTCGGTCGAGCGCACGACGGCCATGACGGACCTCGCCGCCAAGTTCGACGCCTACGGTATCGAGAACGAGAAGGTCGACGGTATGGACATAGAGGCCGTCGTCGAGGTCGCAGAGAGGGTCGCGGAGCAGGTGCGGGAGACGGGCAAGCCCTACGCCGTCGAGGCGCTAACCTACAGGACGGCCCCGCACGGCGCCGCCGACTTCTTCGAGAAGTACCGCACCAAAGAAGAGGTCAACGAGTGGCGCCAGCGCGACCCCATCGGGCTCGTCGAGCACAAGCTCATCGAGAACGACGTGCTCGACGAGGACAAGCTCGAGGAGATAAAGGGCGAGATCAAGGAGCGCGTACAGGAGGCTGTCAAGTTCGCCGACGAGAGCGAGGAGCCACCCATAGAGGAACTGTACACCGACGTCTACGCCGGCGCGGACGAGTACATGGGGGAGGAGTAAGGCCATGGCGGAGAAGACCTACCGCGAGGCCCTGCGCGAGGGGATGGTCCACGAGATGGACAACGACGAGTCCGTCGTCCTGATGGGCGAGGACATCGGCGTCTACGGCGGAACCCACCTCATAACGGACGGTCTCATAGACGAGTACGGTCCCAAGAGGGTCATAGACACCCCGATCTCTGAGGGTGGTTTCACCGGTGCGGCCATCGGGATGGCTATGATGGGTATGAAGCCTGTCGTCGAGATGATGACCTGGAACTTCTCGTTTCTGGCATCGGACCAGATCATCCAGAACGCGGCCAAGGTTCGCTACTTCTCGGGCGGACAGGTCGAGGTGCCGCTAGTCATCCGCGGCCCGAACGGCGGCGGCGTCCAGCTCAGCGCGCAGCACACGCACTCCCTGGAGAACATGTACGGCCACTTCCCCGGCCTCAAGGTCGTCTCGCCCGTAACGCCGAACGACGTGAAGGGCATGATGATCACCGCCATAAGGGACCCTAACCCCGTGATCTTCCTGGAAGCCGGCGCGCTCTACGGGACCAAAGGAGAGGTCGAGGAGGGCGACAACGCCATCGAGTTCGGCAAGGCCCGAGTAGCGCGCGAGGGCTCGGATGTCACGCTCATAGCCTACGGCAGGCAGGTCAACCTGTGTCTGCGGGCCGCAGACACCCTTGAGGAAGAGGACGGCGTGAGTGCCGAGGTCATAGACCTTCGCTCCATCAGGCCTTTTGATGAGGACACCATAGTCGAGTCTGTAGAGAAGACGCACAGGGCCGTAACGGTCCAGGAACAGTGGCGGTGGTTCGGGGTTGCGAGCGAGGTGGCGGCAATCATCCAGGAGCGGGCCTTCGACTACCTGGACGCCCCCGTAGAGAGGGTGAGCGGGGCCGAGGTGCCAGCGCCCTACGCGCGCAACCTCGAGCTCGCGGCCTTCCCGAGCGAGAAGCAGGTGACAAACGCGGCCCGTCGGGCTTTGTATATAGAGGAGAAGTAAGATGCCCGAAGTGATCATGCCCAAGATGGGCGACGCGATGGAGGAGGGCACCCTCCTCAAGTGGCTCAAGAGCGAGGGTGACGAGGTCTCCGAAGGAGACCCCATCGCCGAGATAGAGACCGACAAGGTCACTATGGAGCTCGAAGCCGAGGACGCGGGAACGCTCGCCCAGCTCATCGCGAGCGAGGGCCAGGACGTGCCCGTAGGCGAGGCGATAGCCTTTATCGCCGGTGAGGGGGAAGAGGTCCCCGAGCGTAGCGAGGGTGGAGGAGAAGCAGAAGAAGGTAGCGAGGAAGGTGGCGGCGGAGCGCAGGCCACCGCTACCGAGACCGAGGCTCCCGAGGAGGAGGCCGAGGAGCAGCCAGAGGCGCAGCAAGCCGACGGCAGGGCGGACGGGCAGTTCAGGGCTTCTCCGATAGTCAGGCGTCTGGCCGAGGAGAACGACCTCGACCTCTCGAAGATAGACGGCTCGGGCCCCGCGGGCCGCATCGTCGAGCGCGACGTGCGGGCGGCGATGGAGAGCGGGACGGCCCAGAGGACCGAGGAGGGGGCGGAGCAGGCCGACGGTCAGGCCCAGCCACAGCAGGCCGCACAGCAGGGCTTCCAGCCGGCGCGCATCCCCGAGCCCACCGAGGCGCCGGGGACGCAGCTCATGGAGCCCACCCGCATGCAGCGGGTCATCGGCGAGAGGATGACCGAGGCCAAGCAGCACATCCCGCACTTCTACGCCACCGTCGAGGTAAGGA
>CADDZK010000474.1 GCA_902812425.1 Actinomycetota bacterium | reverse complement strand
GGTCAGGGCGACGCGGGAAGGGACGAGCTTCACACTCTACCATGGGGGTGGCGTCGTGGAGCTGGAGACACCTCTCCTCGGGGCGTACAACGTGCTCAACGTCGCGGGGGCCGCCTCGCTCGCCCTCGCCCTCGGGGTGGAGGAAGAGGCGGTAGGGCGTGCTGTGCGGGAGATGGGGCAGGTTCCGGGGCGGTTCGAGCGGGTCGCCGGGGAGCACGGGTTCGAGGTCATCGTCGACTACGCCCACACCGACGTAGGGCTGGATGCGGTCCTGCGGGTCGCGAGGGAGGTGGCAGAGGCCGGTGGCAGGCAGGGGCGCGTCATCTGCGTGTTCGGGGCGGCCGGAGACAGGGATGGGGCCAAGCGTCCGAAGATGGGCAGGGTGGCCTCTCTCCTGGCCGACATGAGCTTCATTACCACGGACGACGCATACTCGGAAGACCCCGCAAAGATAGCCAGGGAGATCGAGGCGGGGGTTGATCCCTCACGCACCCGCGTCGAGCTCGACAGGCGGAAGGCGATCCTGGGCGCGCTTGAGGCGGCGAGGGCTGGTGACGTGGTCGTGGTCGCAGGCAAGGGCCACGAGACGGTCCAGCACCTGCCCGAGGGAGACGTTCCCTTCCACGACGCCACGGTCGTCGGGGAGCTTCTCGATGAGATCGGAGACAAGGGGAGGTAGCGGATTGCAGAAGCAGACCAGGAGCGAGGTGGTAAGGCGTCTCAAGAGCGTGGAGGGCCACGTCAGGGGGGTCGAGAAGATGGTCGAGGAGGGCGACGTAACCTACGCGGACATCGTCCAGCAGACCAACGCCATCTTCTCCGCCATCAGGCGAATAAATACGGTTCTCTTGAAAGACTTCGTCGAGGAGCGGGCCGAGCGGGACGGCGCCTCGGAAGAGATGATAAGGGACCTGATCAAAGCCATAGACAGGGTGACGAAGTAGATGTCGCGTGTGAGGCTTGAGGGAGCGGTATGAACCGCATGCACGCCCAGACGCTGCTCTTCGTCCTTCTGGGGACCGTCCCGCTCGTCGTGGCCGGGGCTGGCGTGATTGCTTTCCTGTTGATGAGGGCGGGGTACGGCGTCCTGGTCTGGGCCGTTATGCCCTTCGTTGCTTCCCTGCTGGTGGTCGCGGCGCTCGCCTTCGTCCTGAGCCGGGCCGCCGGGGGGCTTCGTGGCCGGGGCGAGCGCGGCTCTACGGAGGGCCGAAGACGGCATCAGGATGGTGTATAGTCCTGAACTTATGGAGGATCGCGGGAAAGAACAGGAGAGCGTAGAGGGCCTGGAGAAGAAGGTCGGCGAGCTGGAGAAGCTCACCGACTCTCTGGATGATGTACCGGACGAAGAGCTGGTCGGGACCCTAAACGAGGCCGTAGAGCTTCTGGCCGAGATCAACGCAGGCATAGAGGCCAGGCTCGACGCAGCGGGGGACGAGTCGCGCGAGATCGGCGCGATCCTTGGAGAGGTGGACTTCGGGCCCTTCGACGAGGCCCTGGAGGACCAAGAGCGTAAAGAGCGGACTACCGGTGAGCCGGGTGCCTGATCTCGCATCCCGCATCCGCGAGGCGGCGCTCCTCGAAGGGGATTTCGTGCTCTCCAGCGGAGAGCGAAGCAGCTTCTACGTGGACAAGTATCTCTTCTCTACCGAACCGAACCTCCTGCGCGACGTGGCGGACGCGCTGGCGGCGCAGATGCCCGAGGGGGTCGAGCGGCTGGCCGGCGTGGAGCTCGGGGCCGTACCCCTCGTCGTGGCCACGGCCCTCGCTACGGGGCTGCCCTACGTCATCGTCCGCAAGTCCGCCAAAGAGTACGGAAGCTCCGCAGGACGCAACATCGAGGGCAACTTGCAGCGGGGCGAGAGGGTGGCCCTGGTCGAAGACGTCGTCACCACGGGTACGCAGGCAGTGAGGGCAGCGAGGAACCTCGATGAGGCCGGGGCCGAGGTCGTTACGATAGTAGCAGTACTCGACCGCAGGGAGCAGAACGGGGGGGAACTCGACGGATATCCTTTCCAGGCCTTGCTTAGAATGGATGATTTGCGGGTAGTTAAAAAGAATTGAGGCATTATAGTGTCTCTGGTATATTCCTCCGGCGAACCGGAGGGAAGAGGAGTGGAAGCGAAGCAGGGAGGAAGACAAGTGGCGTTAAACAAAACGGCGTTGATAGAGGAGATCGCCGGCAAGGCGAACGCATCGAAGAGCGACGCCCAGAGATTCTTCGACGCGTTCACCGAGGTCGTGACCGACAGCCTCAAGAAGGGCGAGCAGGTCCAGATCACCGGCTTCGGCAAGTTCTACGTGCAGAAGCGCGACGCCAGGCAGGGGATCAACCCGCAGACCAAGCAGAGGATCAACATCCCCGCCTCCAAGGTGCCCAAGTTCACCGCGGGCAACGCACTCAAGGACCAGATCAAGTAGCCAGCCGAGTTCTTATCCGGTGCCGCAGGCCTTTCCCTGCGGCACCTTTCTTTTTCTCTAGAGCACGATGCAAGCGCTGGTAGAGGCCGCGCGCCGCAAGGAGAGCGTGCTCGTCGCAGGCCTCGACCCCGTACCCTCGCGCTTCCCCAAAGGGCTGCGCGCTCTAACTGAGGCCGACGCGACCCTGGAGTTCTGCCTGGGCATCCTTGAGGCTGTGGAGCCCTACGCCGCAGCCGTCAAACTGCAGGCGGCTTTCTTCGAGCGGCTCGGGGAAGCGGGGATGGGTATCTACGGGGACCTGATCAAAGCTGCAGCGGATCTAGATCTGCCCGTAATAGCT
>CADDZK010000473.1 GCA_902812425.1 Actinomycetota bacterium | reverse complement strand
CCCAGAGTCCTACGCCGGCCCTGACGGAGACAGGGTCGAACCCCCTGCCGTCGTCTGTGACCTCGGCCAGGATCTCCCCTTCTTCCGCCCACAGCTTTACCTCGACGTCTCTCGCCCCCGAATGGCGCCTGGTGTTGATAAGGGCTTCCTGCAGCACGCGCAACAGCTCGACCCCGACTTCTTCGGGAAGTTCCGCCGGAAGACCATCTCCGACGCTCAACCCGATCTCGCACCCCGGCGCCGCGTGGCGGCTTAACTCGACGAGCGACTCTACGGACCTGGCGAAAGGCCACCTCTTCTCGTGCCTGAGGTCGTAGATAGCGCTGCGCAACCCCGAGGTCGCCCTCCCGAGGGCTTCCAGCTCCTCTTCGAGGTCAACCTTCTGGGGCGAGTCCTGTTTCGTGGACAGCAGGTGGATCAGGCGCAGAGATTGCAGCGTGCCCGAGAGGTCCTGGAGGACTACGTCGTGAAGATCGCGCGCTATCCTGCGACGCTCTTCTCTCTGGGTGCGGGTCTCTATCTCCTGGGCGCGCAGACGGTCTCTCTCCTCTTCCGCCAGTTTGCGCTCTGTTATGTCTAGCAACCCGACGACGGCGCCTGCGATCTCCCCTTCCGAGTCCTTCAACGGAGCGGCGCTTATGAGGACGTCGTAGTGGCTGCCGTCGGGCCTCACCATGCGCGCCTCCCTGCCGACCGTCGTCTCACCCCGCAATGCCCTTGCTATGGACGACTCCTGAAGCGGTATGCGCCGACCCTCTGGATAGTGGGCGACACCCAGCACTTCGTTGGTGGCCTCCATCGTGGTGCCTTCAGGGTCCCGCAGCGCCATGCGCCTCGCCGCGGCGTTGGCAAACGTGAAGGTACCTTCTTCATCGCAGACGACGATGGCGTCTGCAGCCTGACCCAGGATCGTCTCCAGGAGAACCTTCTGATCCTGCAATGCCTGTTCGGCGAGCTTCCTCTCCGTTATGTTCTCGTGGGCGACGACGGCCCACGGCCTCTGGGCACCGGAGAACCGCGTAACCCTCCCCATGAACCAGCGGCGCTGCGTGGGCGAGTGGCAGGGATACTCCATCTCGAAGTCCTCCCGCTCTCCCGAGAGGACGGCCCTGATCCCCTCCGCGAAGGCGGCGGCTATATCGGAGTAAAGACCCGTTGCCGAGTCGCAGACCTGCAGGTAGTTGGCACCCTCAGAGACCCTTTCCGGGTCGCCTCCGTTGGACTCGGCGAACGTCCTCCATACCTCGTTGACCGCGACGATCTCACCCGACTCGTCGAGGATGGCTATGTGCGCGGAGAGACTGTCGAGTGTCTGTTGCAGCTCGTGGCTACGCCGCGTCTGTTCTTCCCTTGCGGCCTGCTCCCGCTCCAGCGCCCCGAGCAACTCCAGCCGCCCGACGACAGCCCTGGCGAAAGCCCCGAGCACCCTCAGCTGCTCTTCGTCGAACTCGACGGGCCTGGTACTGAGCAGACACAGGGTCCCGATGGCCTGTCCTGACGAGGTAACTAGCGGCGTGCCCGCGTAGAAGCGGATGCCGTAATTGACGCCCCAGTACTGCTCCCTGAACTCTTCTGTAGCGAGGAAGTCTTCGACGACGAGGGGCATCTCGTTGTCAACCACGTACTGGCACATGCTGTGCTCGAGGGGGTCCTGCCTGCTCTCGGCCAACTCGGGGTCCAGATCCCCCGACCATGCCCTGAAGTACTGCACGTCCGAGAGATTGAGGTTGACCATGCAAAGGTCCGTACCGAACACGCCACGCAATTCGTCTACGAGCTCCTGGAGGACGTGGTCGACCCCTGGCCTGACAGCCCTCAGATGTTCGAGCGCCGCAAGGCGTTCGACTTCGCGTCTGTCCTCGGCGATGTGCTGATCCTTCTCGACAGGCGGGGTCACGATGGCGCCTCATTCGTGCGTTTACCCCGCAAGACTATCACACAGAGGCATGCGGCTCTCTTCCCGTATTCGGGAGGCCGGCGGCCTCACCTCTTTGCACTCGCGGAGCCATCCGTAGGGCAATCGCCCTAGCCACCATTACCGGCGGCGAATAGTCGAAAAGTCCGATGGCAATCAGACGAATGCGGATCATACTCCTCTGCGAGATGGTCGTCGGCGCACACACGGAGCAGCGTTCGTTTAGCCGCTGCATGCCTCGTCGGCGGTGCACCATCGAAAAGCTCGGGAGTCGGCGGTGCCTCCTTTCCCTACTTGGCACTCCAAATACCGCCCTCCCGGGCTCTCGTCCCGACCGGAGGCCCTTCGAGGGCACTCTCGCATGATAAGGGTGTGCGTGGAGGTGGACGCAGGTACTGCCCCCGAAAGGGTGGCGGTGCAGGCCGAGAGCATACACCAAGCTGTGAGCACCGTTAGAGGGCGCTACCCTGGCAGCGAGGTGCGGGTGGTGTTCCCCATAGACTCCGAGGAGTTCTTCATTGAAGGTCCTCAGAGGGCCGACGAAAACGGAGAACCTCTCCGCGATCCCTTCACAGAAGCATGATGAGAAGACGACGCAACGCAGTTGACGCGAAGGAATACCAGGGTATTGGCGTGCCGAAGCGAGAGCGTCATTACCCGCATCTGGTAGACGCCGAACTCATCTCCCCCGTCGAGAACGAGGACCCGAAGGCCCTGGCCACACTCTACGAGCGTCACAGCCGCTCTGCCTACTCCCTCGCCTACCGCATGATGGGTGATCGCCAGAACGCCGAAGACCTGACCCAGGACGCCTTCCTCAAGGTCTGGAGGGGCGCCGCAAGCTAC
>CADDZK010000472.1 GCA_902812425.1 Actinomycetota bacterium | reverse complement strand
ACCTGGTCGTCGTGCACTCCGGCAGCCACGGCGGCGAAGGGGAGGCGAAGGGCATGGACCGGCTCGTCCGCGGCCTGGCGCGCGCCAGGGAGCGGGCCGCAGAGCTCGGCGGGGGCCCTGTGGCAGAGCCCGTCGTTGAGAACTCCGTCGGCGCGGGTACCCAGCTCTGCTCGACGTTCGACTCGCTCGGGGAGGTCGCCAGGCGCGCAGGGGTGCGCGTCTGCGTGGACACGGCCCACGCCTTCGTGGCCGGCTACGACCTCTCTGCCGAGGGCGGGGGGCGGAGGGTCGCCGAGGAACTCGTCAGTACCGTGGGGGACGCGGTCGCCCTTCTGCATCTCAACGACGCGAAGAACGAGCTAGGCAGCCATAGAGACGGGCATCGCAAGGTGGGGGAGGGAAGCATACCCGTCGGCGCCTGGCCCGAGTTTTTCGGAGGTCTACCAGGAGTCCCCGCGGTCATGGAGACGCCGTACGGGAGCCCTGATGCGGACTACGAAGAGATGCGTCTCGTCAAGAAGCTCGCTGGTGGGTTGCGCAAAGCGCCGCTCGGAAGATAGAATCTAGGGCGTGAAGACCTTGGAGATAAGTCCGAAGCGCCAGAGGGGAGACCTCCTCTCGACCATCGGTGAGACCCTGCGGGCCGAGCGCAACGAGCGGGGGCTCACGCTCAAGCAGGTCGCCGAGGGGGCTCACGTGTCGGTCTCGTACCTGGCCGAGATCGAACGCGGCGAGAAGGACCCATCCTCCAGGGTCATGGAGAGCATCGCCAGGGGACTGGACATCGAGATGAGCGAGCTACTCGTCAGGATAGCCTCTGCACTCGAGCCCGCGCCGGTCGTTCCCGTCACCAACTCTCTGGCTGCCTAGACGATACGCTGGGCGCCGACGTTGCGCTTCACCCTGGGTAGGATCACACGCGACGACGCACAGGCTATCTCACGCTGGCGCTACGCCGGACGCTACTCGGCCTACGATGGAGACCGTGCCTCCGTCGACTCGCTCCTCGAGCCACGTTTCCGCTACCACTCCGTCTACGACGAGCGCGGAGAGCTAGTCGGATACTTCTGCTTCGGCGAGGACGCGCGAGTCCGGGCCGGAAGGCGGCTCGGGATCTACGAACGCGAGCCCGCGCTCGACGTAGGGCTCGGGATGCGGCCGGACCTCACCGGACAGGGACTCGGAGAAGAGTTCGTGCGCGCCGGCCTCCGCTTCGCCAAAGAGACCTACTCGCCCTCTGCTTTCCGCCTGACCGTCGCCACCTTCAACCGCCGCGCCATCCGCGTCTACGAGAGGGCCGGCTTCGAGGCGGTGGAGACGTTCGGCGCCCCCACGCGCGACGGCGGGAGGGAGTGGCTGCTGATGAGACGCGAGGTGTAGGGCTACATGCCTAAGAAGTATGCCGCCAGGATGCCCAGCGTGTTGTAGCTGGCGTGCGCCAGGAAGCTCGCCGTGGTGTTGACCTGGCGGCGCAGGAGCCCCAGGCCCACGGAGAGCACGAAGATGTAGCCGAGCAGCAGCGATGGACCGTACTGTACGTGCATCGAGGCGAAGAGGACGGAGGTCGCCGGTATCCCGAAGACCGGCTGCACGGCACCGCGGAACAGCGTCTCCTCCCCCAGCCCGGCGCCGACCCCGATCAGCAGTGCGAACAGGACCGCAGAGACGGGACTGAGGCCTTTCGGGTTGAAGAGCGTGCCGGAGACCTCGCCGACCTTGCGGTAAAGCTCTGGCTGCAACTGGGAGAACAGGTAGTCGGCGGCCAGCGAGAGCGCGAACGCCACCCCGACAAACACCACCACTATACCGAGGTGCCTGAGGGAGATGGGACCATAGCCCAGACGGGCGAGCGTCTCGCGCGGGCCGCGACGGACGAAGGCGCCAGCGCCAAGGATCGCGAGGACGATGAAGGGCAACTGGCTCGCCAGGATGGCCAACGGCGGTATCCTGCCGCCGTTGCCCAAAGCGAAGGCGCCCACCTGTTGCAGTTTCTCGAACCCGAGGATGCCGACCAGGTTGTTCGCCAGCAGTACCGTGACGAACAGCCACAGGGCCAGGAAGGTCGGCGGGTTCGTCCAGAACTCTCCGTTCGGCTGGCCGCCCACGATCTTCTGCAGCGTGGGGAAGCACAGCGAAAGCCCGATCAGGCCGGCCAGTGCCACGGGGATGCTCGTTGCCGCAAGCAGCTTCTGTGGATAGAGCCCTGGTGGCATCTGCCCGGAGATCCAGAGTACGCCTAGCAACGCCCCCGTGGCGAGTAGCAACAGCGAGGCGAACACGAGCACGACCAGGAGCGAGATCTCGGCCCTCCTGCTCTTCCTCGACCACTGCGCGAGAACAGCGAGGATGCCAACGAAGACCGTTAGCGCGAGCGAACTGAGGAGGTTCTCCATAAGATCCACAGAGATTAGCACATACAAAAGGCCGGACCGCGCATGATCCACTATGCATGGCTTTTTCCGACTCTTTCCGGTGTTGTGTTTTCACCTATAAATGCCCCGGATCGGGCCCTCCTGGCTGTCGCTGTTTTTCCGGTTTTCTCGTTCGGGAAGCTGTCTCATGAAGAGTATGGTAGCAGCAGACCATCGATTCCTTGCTACCCAGCGCATTCGCCGAGACGGATATCCATTCAATGCCACTATATCTTGTGTGGAGACAGCTGCTTCGGACCGAGTCAGGAGATCTTATCCACAACCTGCAGAAAGGGCTATTCACCCTGTCGTATGCTAATTTCCGAGAAGACACCTTCCACGCACTCCGCTGAA
>CADDZK010000471.1 GCA_902812425.1 Actinomycetota bacterium | reverse complement strand
TCCCCTACGGATGGCCTCGAAGGTCGCGTTCCTGATCTCCTCAAGGGAGTGCTCGCGCCACAGAGGACCGCCCAACGCGCCCATGGTCTCACGCAGCTCGCGTCTGAGGTCCAAGTTGTCGCGGGGGACGAAGCTGCCCGCCAGCGGCAGCGCGCGCACCACCCCATCCACGTCCCCTCGCCGCACCGCGGCCAGAACCTCGGCCACCCCCCGTAACCTCTCAGGGTCGAGGCTGAAAGCCTCCGTCGGGTCGGCGAGCCAGAGCCCTCCTGTGGCGCCGTCGAGGGCGAAGCGCGCGGGCGTGAGGTCAGCCAGGAAGACCCCCTCGGTCAGCGCGAGCCGCACGAGCGAGTCGGAGACATCCCGGTAGTGATCTTCTCCCAGGGCTACGAAATCCGCGGACGCCTCGAACGTGACGCAGCGGCCCGTCGAGTAGTCCCTGTAGACGTCGGGGACGAGCAGGCTGAGGTCGTCCATCTCTCTCAGGCGGCGGGAGATCTGGGCGGCGAAGAACATGTCGCGGCGGTGGTTAACGTGCGCGGTGAACTCGGCCACGGTCGCGGAGGGGTCTAGGGGCAGCCTGTCGCCGAGCCTCCTGCGCGTCAGGTCGGCCACGGGTCGCATCGCAAGCAGGTCCCTGCGCACGCCCGTGCGGTTGACGACCACGAGCGCGGGCCGCTCTCCCGGCAGCACGGCCCTATACGACTGGGTGAAGGGTCCGACCCTGAGCGGAACCTCATCGAAGTCGACGAACAGCCGCTCCAGGGTATTGCCCAGCTCCCTCTCGACGAGGGCCCGCACCTCGGCGAAGGCGATCGGCCTTGCCACGACCCTCGCACGTCCCAATTCGGTGGCGACATCGGGTGAGATCAGATCGCGGCGGACGGCGAGGAAGCGTCCCAACCCGGCGAACGTCGGGCCGAGCTCTTCGAGGGAGAAGCGCAGCCTCGTGCCCACCCTCCCAGGTTCTTCCCTGCGGCGACGCGGCAGCAGACGGCTCCTGAACACGAAGCCGAAGCCGTAGCGCGCCCCGACCCTGGCGATCCTGGCCGCCCTGCGGGCCGGGCTCTCGGGCAAACCCTGCGTAGTCTGCTCCATGGATACAGCTTATCAGCCTTTATGGCTGGTCAGCTTATCAGCACGATCCGGCCTCCGCTTGTCAGGAAGTCAGCACGAATCTCGTCGTAAACCTCATGTAGGTAGGGGACGTGGCAGGAACACCACCTGTCATCCAAAGTATCCTGCTAACTTCTGATGTACGGCGTTCTGGGAAGTTTCGCTCTGCTGTAGCTGCGCGGCTTCCTACCGCAAATGAAGAAACCTTGGACTAAAGTCCTAAAGAGATTCACTCCCTTATCCCGATGCCCTCTTTGGTTTCTCAGGTCACCCTTCTCTGTGCGTATCGGAGCAAGGAGAAAGAGAGGTAAGCGATGTACCACCAGACCAACCCTACGGAGGTCTTCCGCGAGCGCGAGGTTGTGCTGCTTGAGGAGGCTGAGAAGAGATATCTTCTCTGGAGGCTGCGGACGAAGGGCGGTGCCCCGAGGAGCACACTATTAGTACTAGCGGCGGTCGTAGGTCTCTTGACGGCCCTACTCGTGGGAGGCTTGCTAAGCCCTCGAGCCCAAGCCTCCACCACCTTCTTAGTCAACTCCCTTGCCGACCAGCCGGATGCGAACGCCACTGACGGAAAATGCTTCGCCTTGAATGCCTCGTGCACCCTGAGGGCTGCCATACAACAGGCTAATGCCACCCCTAGGGCAGACGTTATCGAGTTCAGCATCAGCGGGAGTGACGTACAGACCATAACGCCGTCTTCACCTCTGCCCACGATAACCGAGCAGGTAACCATAGACGGCTACTCCCAGGCAGGAGCGTCACCTAACACGCTTGCGAAGGGAACCAACGCGGCACCGAAGATAGAGCTGGACGGAACCAACGTACCCCATTCATCCGGGCTCGAGTTGCAGGGCTCTTCCGGAAGCGTGATCAGGGGCCTCGTCATCAACCGCTTCAGGACGGGCATCGTACTCGACGGCGGCACGGTCGCAAACCACGTCGAGGGCAACTTTATAGGTGCCGACTCTTCCGGCACTCTTGACAGGGGCAACTCCGGTAATGGCGTGTTCCTCAATGGAACATCAGGAAACGTGATAGGGGGTACGGCGCTCGCCGCCCGCAATCTCATCTCCGGCAACGACCAAGTTGGCATCCTTCTCTTCGGCACGGGGGGTAACAAGGTGATCGGCAACCTCATCGGCACCACCGCGAGCGGAACCGCACCCCTCGGCAACGGCCAGTTCGGGGTGGGACTGGCCGACGGCTTAGTTTCGGCCAACAGGATCGGGGACGGCACCTCGGCCGGCTCGAACACCATAGGCTTCAACGGGACCGGGATCGGTGCCGCTGGCGAGAGCACCGTCAGGAACCCGATCTCGCGCAACTCCATCTTCTCCAACGTTGGGCTCGGCATAGACCTTCTCATCGATACGTTCCTCGGCGTGACCACCAACGACCCAGGCGACGCTGACACGGGCGCAAACAAGCTGCAGAACTTCCCGGTCATAACCTCGGCCAAGTCCTCCTCAGCGACCGCCATCGCAGGAAAGCTGAACTCCACCCGCCGCAGCATCTTCACCATCAAGTTCTTCTCCAACCCCTCCTTCACCGACGAGGGCAAGAAGTTCATCGGCAAGAAGAGTGTAACCACAGACCGCTCGGGCAAGGCGACCTTCGTCTTCAAGCCCAGGCACAAGGTCCCGGTCGGGCA
>CADDZK010000470.1 GCA_902812425.1 Actinomycetota bacterium | reverse complement strand
GCCCCAACACGGCCCCTGATATCAAGACCAAGCCATTTAGTACGGATCTGATGGTTATCACGGCGCCCGCATCCTCCACCGCAAGGCCGTTCCTGTCCAGTTCCAGGAGCTGGTAGGCTATCTCCCCCCCGGCGAATGGCGTTATGGCCCCCGCCGTCTGGGTCGCTAGGTAGACGCGGGTCATCTCCAAGATCTTTACGCTGCCCAGACGAGGCCGCGCCAGTAAGGCAATTATCGTTCCCTGTATCATCCAGCATAAGAGCGTCGCCACGACGCCAAGGGCTATCGGCCAGGCCGCCTCCACCTTGGGCGGTTGCTTCAACTGGGTCGCGGCTATGAAGATTCCCCCGGCGCTCAGGGCGAGCCCGAGCAGGACGCTCAATATGGCGCGTCTCACCCGCGAACCTCCGCAGGCGGCGACAGATTCGCCACGCAGATCTTGGGCGTTGGCCGCGACTCTCGTACCCTCTCTCCTGTACCCACGGTTCTCGAGAAGATCCCTACCACTCCTGGCGTCTGTCTCCTTTGGCGCACATCAAGAGTGGTGCCCCTGATGCTCGAAATAGGCCCTGATAGTGGCCCGACTGAGGTGCCCCGTTCCATGCAAGTTCCCTCCGACTCATAGCGGCACAGGTAAGTTCTCTACCCACTTCCTGACAAAGAACCATCGTGTCAGGTATCGGTAAGCATCGCGTAAGCTGCAGTTAACGGCCCGTAAGGACCTTGTTAAGGTTTCGCGGGGTACGCTCAACTTACCCCGTGAAGCGCAGCGTCGCACCGATCCTCGGTGGGGAGGGTGGAAAGGGATGGTGGTTGAGTACCCCTGTAAGCTCTGCGGTGCCCCTGAAACGGCGGTAGGCGCCCGTGCCGCCCGAGGTCTTGAGGCGGACCGACAGCCGGGCTAGCTTACCGTCTCCGTTCCACAGTATCGTACCCCCGCCCAAGGAACCGTGCAGCGTCGCGCGGGAGCGATTCTCCCCGCGCTCGACCAGGCACCAACGTCCGCCGACGACGGTGCATTCGGTGCCGGGTTTAAAGAAGATCGGCGTGTAGTTGACCCATCCGGCCAGGATAAGCGGCGTTCTGCCCCGCTCGGCGGCGACGAAGGTTGCGCCGTAGCGGGTCGTGCGGCTGATGGGGGTGCCGATGCCGGGGAAGAGCTCGATACCGTACAGCTTGCGCACGCGGTCAGTGAGGTAGGCCCCCTCCTGCGTCATCCTGCCGTCCGAGGACTCGACCTAGATGCCATCCTGGCGCGTATTGTACCGGCTCCGGCGGCCACCGGCGGTGACCTTCCATGATTCGGATGTACGCGACGACCGTGCTCGGGCGTCGGTGGATCTGGTAGGATCACGGCGATTCGCGAGAGGCTACGCCCTTTTCTGAGGCGCGGGAGGCGAGCGTGACGCTGGGGACAACGCTGGCTTTCATCTTTGGATACCTGGTAGGCTCCGTGCCGCTCGGCCTGTTGGTAAGCAGGGGCCTCTACGGCGTGGACATCCGGCGCTATGGCACGGGCGGCACAGGGGCCTCCAACGTACTGCACAACGTCGGGCTCTTACCTGCCGCGGTAGTCGGTCTTGGCATCTTCCTGCAGGGTCTGTTGCCGCCCCTCACAGCGACCCTTTTCGGCGCCCCCGAGCCGGTCGCGGCCGCCGCCGCAATCGGGGCCGTCGTCGGGTACGACTGGCCGGTTTTCCTGGGATTCAAGGCCGAGAATGCCAGAGGGGTCGGGGTCTCTACGGGGGCCGCGGTCGCGGTCTTCCCTTTGGGCGCCGTACCCCTGCTCCTGATGTACGCCCTCGGCAGGCTGCTCAAGCAGATGGCGCCCGGCGTTTTGCTCGGGTTTATGGCTTACGCCGCGGGTGCCTACTACTTGGACGCCCCGCCCGCCGTCAGGGTAACCGCCCTCCTGCTCCTGGCCCTGGTCGTCCTCAGGCGGGTCGAGGGTGTTGGCCGGGACCTGAGGCGTGGGGATTTGCTCCCCGTACTCGCCGACCGCCTGCTCTTCGACCGCAGGCCGGGCCAGCGTCTCTCCGGTCCCGTACGCAGAGAGTCCCTGGACGGAAGGCAAGGCCAGCGGCAAGGCCGGCGGTGGCCAGGCAAGGGTGGTTAGGTGCAAGGTAGTGGCGAAGCCTGCGCCGCTCAGAACCGGCCCGAGACCGCGTCGTCGAGAAGGCCTCAGCGGGGAGACGCCCCGGCGGGGGCCTTCTGTGCGGCCCTGCGCAGCACCTCCCGATAGCGCCCCCCGATGACGCGGGCGTCGTGCAGCGCCTCTGCCCGCTCCCTCGCGGCCGTGCCCATCTTCTGCCGCAGTCCATCGTCGCCGAGCAACCACTCCAGCGCGCCCCGAACCTCCCGCATCGAGGCGCCGTTCACGAGGTATCCGGTCACCCCGTCTTTCACAGCCTCGGCGGCGCCGCCGGAGTCACCAACAACCATCGGGAGACCCGAGGCCGCAGCCTCGACGAAGACCACGCCGAACCCTTCCTCCTCCGCGCCTAACCACCGGCTCCGTACCGGCATGGCAAACGCGTCCGCAGCCGCGTAGTAGGCCGGCAGGAGCCTCTCAGGTACCTTGCCGGCGAAGACGACCTCGTTCGCAACGCCCCGCCGGCGGGCCCGCCGGCGCAGGCTCTTCTCCATGCCGCCCGCCCCGACGAGGAGCAGTTTGGCCCCGAAACGCCGGTTCAGCCGGGGGAGGACGTCTATGAGGCGATCCTGGCCCTTCCTTGGCGTCAGCCGGCTGACGCACAATACCGTGGGGTGCGCCCCGAGCCCG
>CADDZK010000469.1 GCA_902812425.1 Actinomycetota bacterium | reverse complement strand
GTCCTGCTTGTGGCGTACCACGCGTCCGCGGAGGCGCACGAGGACCTCTGGGATGTTGATCTTGACGGGACACACCTGGTAGCAGGCCCCGCACAGAGAGGACGCGTAGGGCAGCGAGTCGGGGCCGGGATCCCCGATCCCGACGAGCTGGGGGGTGAGGATCGCGCCTATCGGGCCCGGGTAGACTGAGTTGTAGGCGTGGCCTCCGGTTCGCTCGTAGACGGGGCAGACGTTGAGGCACGCCGAGCAACGGATGCAGTTCAGCGCCTGGCGTCCGATCTCGTCCGCGAGGACGTCGGTACGCCCGTTGTCCATGAGGACGAGGTGGAACTCCTGTGGCCCGTCGCCGGTATCGCCGGAGACTCCGGTCCAGAACGAGGTGTATGGGTTCATCCGCTCCGCCGTCGAGGAGCGGGGGAGGAGCTGCATGAAGACCTCGAAATCTCGCCAGGTCGGGATGACCTTCTCTATCCCCATGAGGGTGATGAGGACGGGTGGTAGCGTCGTGCACATCCTGCCGTTGCCCTCCGACTCGACGACGCAGACAGTCCCCGTCTCGGCCACGGCGAAGTTTGCCCCCGAGATACCGACCTTCGCCTTAAGGAACTTCTCGCGCAGGTACAGGCGGGCGACCTCGGTGAGGTCGGAAGGTCTATCCGAGAGGTCCTTCGCGCCGAGTCTCTTCAGGAAGAGCTCCCGGATCTCCGCGCGGTTCTTGTGGATCGCAGGCACCAGGATGTGCGAACTCGTCTCCCCTGCGAGCTGGATGATGAACTCGGCGAGGTCGGTCTCGAAGGCCTCTATGCCCTCGCTGTGGAGGTGCTCGTTGAGCTTGGTCTCGTCCGTCGCTATGGACTTGACCTTGACGACCTCCTGCGCGCCGTGATCTTTGATGATCCCCGCGATTATCCGGTTCGCCTCATCTGCGTCGCGCGCCCAGTGGACGGTGCCCCCGGCTTTCGTCACTGACTCTTCGAGCCTGAGCAGGTACTCGTCGAGGTGGCGCACGACGCGCTCTTTGAGGGCGCGTCCCGCCTCCCTCAGCTGCTCCCAATCAGGCATCTCCGCGACGGCGAGGGCACGCTTGCGGCGGATGGTCTGGGTGGCCTTCCCGAGGTTACGCCTGAGCTGCGAATCGGAGAGGGAGGCTCCGGCGGATTGCTCGAAGGTGGGCGTGGGGCCTGGTGAGAAGGCGTCCGAGGGCTTCGTCTCCATCAGCCCTCCTCTCCGCTCGCCAGTATCTGCGCCAAGTGCACGGTCTCGACCCCTGCGCGCAGGCGACGGAGGCCGCCGCCGATGTGCATCAGGCACGAGTTGTCCCCCGCGGTGCAGAATTCGGCCTCGGTATCGAGGACGTGCCGGATCTTGTCCGAGAGCATCGCCGCCGAGGTGTCCGCGTTCTTGACGGCGAAGGTCCCGCCGAACCCGCAGCATTCCTCGGACTCTGAGAGCTCGACGAGGTCGAGACCCTGCACGTTGCGCAACAGCTCAAGAGGAGCCTCCCCGACCTTGAGCATCCTTAAAGAGTGGCAGGTCGGGTGGTAGGTTACGCGGTGCGGGTAGTACGCACCGACATCGGTGACGCCGAGTCTCTTGACCAGGAACTCGGAGAGCTCGAAGACCTTCGGGCCGAGCTCCTCGACACTCTCTGCGAGACGCCTGTCCCCAGCGAGATCCGCCGCCATCGGGTAGAGCTCGCGCACCATGCTCACGCACGAACCGGAGGGCGCGACGACGGCCTCGTAGCCTTCGAAGACCTCGACGAAGCGCCTGACCAGCGGTATCGCCTCCCTTTGGTAGCCCGTGTTGAAGTGCATCTGGCCGCAGCACGTCTGCTCCAGAGGGAAGTCCACCTCCACCCCGAGACGTTCGAGTACCTCGACGGTCGCCCTGCCCGTCTCGGGGAAGAGCGTGTCGTTAAAGCAGGTTATAAAGAGCGCCACGCGCACCGCTACCCTCCCTTCTCCTCCGCGTCACGAAGCCCATGATAGACTATTCCGGGGTTCTAGCAGGAAGCTTCGGCCTATCAATGCCTGTGGGCGCCGAACTCGTAGTCTATGTAGTTGGCCCAGGCGAACTTGCCGAGGGCGAAGAAGAGCGCCATGAGCGAATACTGCAGCATCGTGCGCGCTGCGCCGTACTCTGTATAGCGCCTGTCTGAGAGAAAGATCCGTTCCTCCACGATGCCGAAGCGGCGGCCCTTCGAGAGGCGCCGGATCAACTCTATGTCGTCGAACTTGAGGGCTGGGTCGAAGCCGTCGCTGTTCCGAAAAACTTCTCCCTTGATGACTATACAGGTACCTGCTCCAGAGGGGAGCACGCCCTGAAACGTCCTCGTTAGCAAGTTGAACAGGACGTGGAAGCTCTCTATCACCCGCGTGGAGCGGTAGGGGAGGTAGAGGGGGCAGGCGATGTCGAGCCCGCGACGCTCGAACTCCAGGAGGAAGTCTTCGAAGAAGGACGCAGGCAACCTGGCGTCCGCGTCGAGGAAGACCAGGACGTCACCGCCCGCGCTCCGGCCACCCGTGTTCCTACCTCGGGCGACGGGAGGCGTACTCGTCAACAACGTGGCGAAGGGGAACCGTCGTATCACCCCCAGGGTTCCGTCCGTGGACCCGGCGTCCACGACGAGGACCTCCTCGGGTCTCCTCGTCTGGGAGGCGATGTCCGAGAGCAGGGCGCCGGCGTAGCGCTCCTCGTTCAGGGTCGGGATGACGATGCTCAGGCTGTTCATGTGCTCGGAGGTCATTACCCTGGCGTCCGCCCTCGCAATCCGACCGAGTCCTTCAC
>CADDZK010000468.1 GCA_902812425.1 Actinomycetota bacterium | reverse complement strand
GAGGCGAGAGGCCGCTAGAAGACCTCCAGGAGCGCTTGGATGGGACTCACCAATACCGCGCAGTATCTAGCTTCCCCGATCATCGCGGCATCAGGGTGGCCTTCCTCTCACGGCACGCACTTGACGATGAAGAGGACATAGTAGATTTTCCAAAAGGCCCAGCTCTCGACGTTCATGAGCTTTCTTCGACAGGCGAGTCGATACCCATAGAGCGCATGGGCCGCGGAGCCTTGCGCGCACGTGTTACAAAGGACGGGCTGAGCGTCGGGCTGATCGCCTGCCACCTTAAGTCCAAGTTGCTCTCCTTCCCCAGGCCCTGGGGCACGAGCTTCGCCCCAAGCGACGAGGGAGAGCGGGCGCAAGTCGCCGGGATTGCCTTGATGCGACGCATGGCGGAAGCGGTTACGGTGCGCATCCGGGCTAACGGCCTCCTGGAAGGTGACGAGCGCATCCCCTTGCTCGTGCTCGGGGACTTCAACGACGTACCCGAGGCACAGACCTCGCTGATCCTAACAGGACCACCTGGAAGCGAGATCGGTACGGGTGCGTTCGAGGAGGCAGATGAGGGAGATAGAGCCCGTCTTTTCAACCTCGCCCCACAAATACCTGAAGAGGGGAGGTACTCTCGAATAGAGAGCGGTCGCAAGGAGCTGCTCGACCAGATCTTCGCTTCCGTGGAGTTCTTCCCGTTTGAAGAAGGTGGCAATCGGCGGCTGCCGGTGGTCGAGAGCCATGTTGAGCTGTGGGGCGGTCTACCTTCCGTTGGTGCCGATCCGGTAGAGAGGGAGGTCGACGTCGCTCCTGATCACGCGCCCGTGACGGCGATGTTCGAGTTATAGAGGATCTGTTTTACAAGCCCCCGTCTTTGTAGAACAACGAGGGTTGATGCTTCTCGCTCTGCTATCCGGAGACGGCACCGAAGGGTGGATACTGGGCAGAGCCTAAAGTTCGCCTGTGGTTAATTCTACGAAGTTAGACTTCCGCTTTACGAAGTTCTGGGAAGTTCGGGGATGGGGGCTATGCTACCCTCGACCTAGCGCGGGAAAGGGAAGGCGAAGGAGGAACCGTGTCGGAGGCCAACAAAGAACTCGTCAGGCGCCACTTCGAGGAGATCTTCAACCGAAAGAACTTCGCCGTCTGCGACGAGTTGATAGCCGAGGAGTACTTCGAGCATGCCCCGGCCCCCTTCTCGCAGAGCGCCCCGGGAAGGGTGAACGGGCCAAAGGCCATGCGCCAGAGTGCCGAGTGGCTCCTGGCACAGTTCCCCGACCTGCACATGACGATCGAGGCGATGATCTCGGAGGGGGATACCGTGGCGGTAAGGGTCCTTTCGGAGGGGACCAACCTAGGGCCGTTGAACGGGGTGGTGCCACCTACGGGCAAGCGCTTCAGGGCTCGCCAGAGCCACTGGTACCGAGTGGCGGACGGCAAGCTGGTAGAGCACTGGGCCACGCGTGAGGACCTGCCTGCCATGCTGCAGCTTGGGGTAATACGGCCCCCCGGTGGCGGACCGCCTTCCTAAGCAGCGGCTTCTATTCACCGGAGCGCGTGGAAGGGGTGTTCTCGGAAACTCATCGTGGCTTCATTGCGGTGTGCATCTATGCGGGAGCGCGCGGGGAGCCTCGGCGGCAGTGCCCAACCATTAGGTCGCCATCCCCGCGCCTCCATTAACCCTCTTACGCCCTAACGGAGTTCTAGGATATTCGCGGTGTGCGGACGAAAACTTCTCGGCGGCAAGATATCACCCTTTTGCGGGAAGCATCGCCTCGACAGATGGTGCTACGCTGCGTTGCAGGGATAGGATCGAGGAAGGAGCACCGAGGATGGGTGCCATAAGTGAGGATCTCTCTGCTGCGGGGATGGCTGCTGCCATAGAGGCCAACTGGATCGCTGTATTCGGGCACTGGAGTCAAACACCACGCATAGAGCTACACGATGAACCCGATCTGCGTTGGTACATAACTCCCGGGGTTCCCTTCCCTCTCTTCAACCATGTCTACTACACGAGGCTCGCCCGGGAGGAGGACATCGACGCCAGGATCGAGGAGGTCGTGGGTAGCTTCGCTGAGCACGAGGTGCCCTTCATGTGGTCGGTGGGTCCCTTTACCCAACCGAATGAGCTTGGCCCCCGCCTCGAGTCCCACGGCTTGTCAGGCGTGGACGAGCTGCCTGGCATGGCGGTGGACCTCCAAGCTATAAAGGAGGACATCTCCTTCCCCTCAGAACTGGTCATAGAGCAAGTGAGCGACACAGATGTGTTGAGGGAGTGCATCGAGGTCATGCGTATAGGCTTTGAGCTGCCGGAGCTTGCTTCCGATGTTTTCTTCGAGGTGCTTACGGCTATGGGCCTCACCGAAGAGAGTCCATGGCGAAGCTACGTCGGCAGGCTCGATGGTGAAGCGGTAGCCGCCTCTGCGCTCGGTCTCGCAGCGGGGGTAGCAGGGATTTACAACGTGGCCACTTTGCCCAGGGCAAGAAGGCAGGGACTGGGTGCGGCGATGACACTCGCTGCTTTACGCGAGGGACGCGAGCTGGGATACCGTATAGGTGTGCTGCAGTCGTCTGCTATGGGCTTTGGGGTTTATCGTCGGTTGGGCTTCGAGCAGTACGGCACCTACCACATATACGTAGGGACTGGGCAGGAGTGAGGCCGCCGTCAAGCTCTTTGTTCCTTTGCACCTGAGTGCGTGGAAGGAGTCTCCTTAGAAGTTCGCCTTGAGGGGGTTCTGAGAAGATCTCCGTTACCAGGAACGGGGCAGAACAACGCACAAAAGAAGGGCCGGGGCAAATCCCCGGCCCTCAGCGTTGCCTTTGAGAAGGG
>CADDZK010000467.1 GCA_902812425.1 Actinomycetota bacterium | reverse complement strand
ATCGTAGAGCTCCACGAGCGAAGCCTCTACCGCGGCTCTTCCCACGGGTCACGCGTCCGAATGCGTGAGAATGAGAAGGCTTCTTCTCGGAACTTCGCCCAGAGAGGGCGTCCCAAGAAGTTCGCGTTGTTCGGCCGGCTCATCTCGGGGTGTAGCATGCGCCTGTCACAGACTCCTACGCAAGGGAGGCATATCTATGAACGATCAAGAACGTTCTGAACCGGGGCGCTACCGCTCCGACCTTCGCAACGTCGTGGGCTCGAGCGCCAGCGCCTACGGCTACACTCTCACCGTATGGTCCACCGCCTCGGTGCTCACCCACGCCTACGCCCTGCCGAGCCCGCCAGAGGTGTTCTCCTTCTTCCTCGGAGCCGTTGCGGGCTTCGCCGTGGTGGGGATGGTGGCCTTCGGGGACGTCACGGCTGAGTTTGGCGGCGAGAGCAGGCGGGTGCGGCTGTGGGGCAGCTTCCGCTTCGTGTCGGTGGCTTTGGCTGTGGGGGCGGCGTGGTTTTTGTCCGCACACGTTCCGAGGTTGCCGGGATGGCCCTTGGGATCGTTCGTGGCGACGGTGTGTTACTTCGGAGTGGTAGGGGCTGAGAACGCCGTGGCTGGCACGGGCACGGGATCGGAACGTTAGGCACGACCTTATTCAGCGGAGTGCGCATAAGTTTAATTCTCCGAAGTTCGCCGTAGCAAGCGACGCGTCGAGCGCGCCGGCAAGCACCCCAGAGCGGCATGGCGTGAGCCCTTTGGCGTCAATACGCGACGATTAAGTAGGATTCGTTGCACCATTATGTAGCAAGCTGTTGCGACTCGTAACGGCGCTACTACCGGAGAAATTCTCGCCCACTGGACCGGAGCAAGACTGACCTTCGCTTCGGCGGAGTTCTGAGAATTTGCCTTCTACGACGTTGGGTGAATAAGTCTCCGTAGAGAAGCGCCAGGGTTCGTTGTGTGGCATGCTTCGAGGTGCTAGTAGCAACAGACACATGCGAAGGGAAGGCGGGAGCGCCATAGCAGTTCGCCAAGGACACCTAACAGTTGTGGAGGTGACCTTCCTGATCGGTTGCGCTGTTCTTCTGCTCGTTGGCTGTGCTGGGGTAGGCTCAGAAGGTCCGCAGGAGAAGCAGGGACACACCGAAGCCACAAAGAAGGAGCAAACACGCTCACCCGAAGCAACAGCGTCAGAAGAAGCCCGATGCGAGGGGACGCGGACCTACCACCTCTACAACGTCTCGTATAACGGTGGTGGGGAGGGGCCGTTGAGAACTGGTAGCGCAGAAGATATGAAGAAGGCTCAAAAGAAGGCGAGCCATGATTACAAGTGGGGTGTTAAGACGCAGGACTTTGGGGTCTATACCACCAACGACCTACCCGGCTGCCCCAAGAAGGGTGGCCTGCTCAAAGGCACCGACAAATCAGACAAGCTGGGCGGGAAGGATGGCGATGACGAGGTACGTGGCCTCGGCGATCAAGACGTCCTCTACGGCGGACCAGGCGATGACGAGATGCTCGGAGGTGAGGGCAATGAGGTGCTCTGGGGAGAAGCCGGCAGCGACGTCCTCTACGGTGGGCCTGGACGCGACTGGATGTTGGACGGCGGCGAGGGCGAAGACGTCATCTACGGCGGGGATGGCAACGATTTTCTTGGTGCCCGTGATGGGCAGCGGGACAAGTTCTATTGCGGCGAAGGCAAGGACATCTACCTTGCTGACAAGATCGACTATGTGGACAGCAGTTGCGAGAAGAAGGAGGTCGGCGGAGGGGCTTGATTACCTAGGACGTAGGTGAATAGCCTCGGTCGTACGTGAAGTTTCGGGCGACACGAGGGCACAGCCGGGCTCCCCCGCACGACGGGGCGCGTTCTTCCCGCCGGGGCTCTGGGAGCGGCTTCGGCTCGGCCCGTGTAGAGTTGCCTGATGAAGGTGATAGGGGCCGGCTTCGGCCGTACTGGGACGACGTCGCTCAAGGCGGCGCTTGAGGAGCTGGGCTTCGGCCCGAGCTACACTTTAGGCGAGGTCTTCCGGAACCCGGAGCACGTCCGTGTCTGGGAGGCTGCCCGTCGTGGCCCCGCCGGGGAGGAGGTGGACTGGGAGGCGTTCCTCGCCGGCTACGGGGTGGCGGTCGACTGGCCTGCCTGCTCGTTCTACGAAGAGCTCATGGAGGCGTTCCCCGAGGCGCCCGTGATCCTAACCGTCCGCGATCCGGCAGAGTGGTACGAGAGCACGCGCTCGACCATCCACGGGCTAAGGAGGTTGACCAGAGGTCCCCTACCGGTTAGGGCGGCCTTCGCGCTTGCCGCTCCGTTCGCCCCTGGCGTCGCGGGCACCGTCCGGCTGGCCGAGAGCCTCGTGTGGGAGGGCACCTTCGAGGGGCGCTTCGAGGATCGGGATTACGCGATGGCGCTCTTCGAGCGCCACAACGAGGCGGTCCGCCGGCGGGTCCTGCCGGAGAGGCTTTTGGTTTTTGACGTCAGGGAGGGCTGGGACCCGCTGTGCGAGTTCTTCGGCGTCGAACCCCCCGACGGTCCCTTCCCCCACCTCAACGAGGCGCGAAAGATGCGGCGCAGGCTCCTCGGGCTCGTCGTGCTCTCGGCCGCAGCGCCGGCGCTTGCGGTGCTTGCGGGCGTCGCCGCGAGCGTGTTCCTCATCCGACGCGTCGCGAGGTCGCGGCAGCGTTGATGCCGCCCGAGGACACGTGATTGGGGAAGGTTAGGGGTCCTCGGGTTGGGTCGAAAGGGCCGGGAGGGGCGACACCCGTCTCGCGGCGAGGTTGGCAGCGGCCACTCGAGATGCGCCCTCACGACCAGCGTCGGTGGCTC
>CADDZK010000466.1 GCA_902812425.1 Actinomycetota bacterium | reverse complement strand
GAGTTGATCAGTCCCATAGCGATGGATGAGGGACTCAACTTCGCCATTCGTGAGGGTGGGCGTACAGTAGGTGCTGGTGTCGTTACCGAGATCGTGGAGTAACGCACCGTCGGTGCTCGGGGGCGGTGGAGGCGCCGCCCCTGTGATTTGGAGGTAAGTTGTGCGACAATTGGTAACGCTGGCTTGCGACGAGTGCAAGCGCCGGAACTACCACAGCAGGAAGAACCGGCGGAACACCCCGGATCGCATCCAGCTACAGAAGTATTGCCCGTGGTGCCGCCATCATACGGCGCACCGGGAGACCCGTTAGAATCGGCGGACAGAGGGCAGTAGCTCAGTTGGTAGAGCAGCGGTCTCCAAAACCGCAGGTCGGGGGTTCGAGTCCCTCCTGCCCTGCTTCGAGAGGCAAAGGATACTATGGGTAAGAGGCGCGGGCCCGCAACGGCGAAGGGGTCCAACAAAAAGTCGCAGCAGAGGCAGCCCCAGAAGAGGGGAGGCGGCGTGCTGGCTGGTCCGAGGAGGTTCGCCAGGGACGTGCGGGGCGAGCTCAGGCGGGTCAGCTGGCCCGACCGTGACCAGCTCAGGCAGAGCACGGCCGTTGTGCTCATTATCGTCCTCGTACTGGCCGTCTACGTCGCCGCGCTGGACTTCGTGTTCCAGAGCCTGGTGCGCCTGATCTTCCTGTAGGTCTTCTCTTGTGTAGGCATTAGGAGCGTTTCGTTTTGAAGAAGTGGTACGTCGTAAATACATACTCGGGGCACGAGAACAAGGTGCGCACGACGCTGGAGCGCCGGATAGACTCGATGGGTCTGGGCAGGCACTTCGGTGAGATCCGCATCCCTACCGAGAGCGTTATCGAGATCAAGGACGGCAAGAAGGTCCCTACCGTACAGCGCCAGTTCCCAGGCTACGTCCTGGTGAACATGGACATGAACGACATGACCTGGCAGCTCGTGCGCCAGACGCCCGGCGTCACCCAGATCGTCGGTGCCGGGGAGAAGCCGCTCGCGCTCAGCCGCGCCGAGGTCGAGAGGTTGCTGCACCCGGGCGAGGTCGAGACGCGCGAGAAGGTCAAGACCACGGTGGACTACCAGATCGGGGAGACTGTCAAGGTCATCGGCGGGCCGCTCTCCGACTTCACGGGCTCCATCTCCGACATCAACGTGGACCAGTCGAGGTTGAAGGTGCTCGTCTCCATCTTCGGGCGCGAGACGCCCGTGGAGCTCTCTTTCAACCAGGTAGCAAAGCTCTAACGAGAGGAATTTTCTATGGGTAGAGGACGCGGGCGCCGCGTAGCGCGCAAGTTGAAGTTGCAGATCACGGGCGGGCAGGCCAACCCTGCACCGCCTGTAGGGCCTGCCCTCGGCCAGGCGCAGGTGAACATCGGGGAGTTCGTGCGGCAGTTCAACGACGCCACGCGCGACCAGATGGGCCAGGTCGTCCCCGTGGAGATCACGGTCTACGAGGACCGCTCTTTCACCTTTATAACCAAGACGCCGCCGGCCGCGTTCCTGCTCAAGCAGGCCGCCGGCCTCGACAAGGGCAGCGGCGAGCCGAACCGGATGAAGGTCGGCACGGTGAGCCGGGCGCAGGTCGAGGAGATAGCACGCACAAAGATGCCTGACCTCAACGCCGCCGACATCGATGGCGCGGCGAAGATCGTCGAGGGTACGGCCAGGAGCATGGGGATTACGGTCAATGGGTAGGAAACTGCTTGAACAGAAGTCGAGGATAGACCCCGAACAGAGGTACACGCCGCGCGCGGCGCTGGAGCTTCTCAAAGATCTCGAAGGCGCCAACTTCGACGAGAGCGTCGAGGCGCACGTCCACCTGAACGTGGACCCGAGGCGCGCAGACCAGATGGTGCGCGGTACGCTGATGCTGCCGAACGGCACGGGCAAGACCCGCCGCGTCGCGGTCTTCGCCGAGGGCGAGAAGGCGAGGGAGGCCGAGGAGGCGGGGGCCGACATCGTCGGCTCGGACGACCTCGCTAGCCGCATCAGGAACGAGGGCTTTATGGACTTCGACGTCGCCGTAGCGACCCCGGATCAGATGCGGGCCGTCGGCCAGCTTGGTCCCGTCCTCGGCCCGCGCGGGCTCATGCCTAACCCGAAGAGCGGCACCGTCACACAGGACGTCGGGAGGGCCGTAGAGGAGATCAAACGCGGCAAGATCGAGTACCGCGTCGACCGTTACGGGATCATCCACGCGGTTATAGGCAAGAAGTCCTTCGACATCGACAGGCTGGTCGAGAACTACTACGCCCTGCGCGAGGAGCTGCAGCGGGCGCGGCCCGCCCCAGTGAAGGGCCGCTACTTCAAGTCTGTCGCCCTCAGCACGACGATGGGACCATCGGTGAAGGTTGACCCCGCGGTGGAGAGGGATTAGTATCACGCGCGGACTTTAGTTTAAGAGCAGGCCGAAGACAGCCGGGGTCCGGGCGAACGCCGCGGACTTAATCATCCGGCCGAGGTTGCGGAAAGCTTTCGAGGGATCTCTAGCCCCGAGCGCCTCTGCGGCCTCGGGGCTTTCTAGTTGTAGAGGAGTTGGAGTGAACAGGGAAGAGAAAGTGCAGGTGATCGAGAACCTCACCGCGAAGCTGCGGGCGGGCTCCGCGGTGCTCGTCGATTACCAGGGGATGGACGTCGCGAGGAGCACGGACCTCCGCCGGCGCAGCCGCGAGTCCGGCGTCGACTTCGTCGTCGCGAAGAACACACTCACCAAGCGTGCCGCGGACGAGGCCGGGATCGAGGGTCTCTCCGAGTTTCTGGTCGGGCCGACGGCCCTCGCCTTCTCGGAGGACCCTGTGGCGAGCGCGAAGCTGATGGCGGAGTTCGCGGACCAGATC
>CADDZK010000465.1 GCA_902812425.1 Actinomycetota bacterium | reverse complement strand
CAACCGGAACGCGTCTCGAGCGCTCTTATCCTTGTTCCGGCCTCGCCCGGGTGGCGGAATGAAGACGCGGGGCGCTTAAACCGCCCTGGCCGCAAGGCCGTGTGGGTTCGAGTCCCACCCCGGGCACCAGGCTCTGAGCTTATTTGTGCAGGTCAGGGTGGCGAACACACGTTCAGAGGTCCGGCTTCTAGGCGGCCGTGCTAACGAAGTGCTAACGGAGGGTCTCAGAGGGAGCGGTGGCGGGCCTCGGTGGTGCCTTCCTTCCTCCGCAGCCGACAGAAATCGGAAGGGAGGTGAGAGCCGTAGCCTTCGAGCTTGTGATGGCAGCACTTTTGCTCGTGCTGTTCATCCGGCTACTGGACCGACTCTGATCTGACTCAGGATCTCAGCCC
The DNA here is from genome assembly GCA_902812425.1 of Actinomycetota bacterium. Taxonomy (GTDB): domain Bacteria; phylum Actinomycetota; class Rubrobacteria; order Rubrobacterales; family Rubrobacteraceae; genus Rubrobacter_D. The sequence continues at coordinate 2,458 of CADDZK010000465.1, read as the reverse complement.
CACGGTCTCCCGCGGGGTGTCCAGCGGCTCGGAGGAGGCTCTCACCTTCTCCTTCCCACACAAGAGCATCTCAGATGTCGGGGACATCCATCTCGAGCGGCCCCTGGCGGTGCTAGGCCTCGCCCTACTGGCCGCCGCCGGCGGGATTAGAGCCACAGAAGCCGGGTCTGCAGGAAGTTCGGGGCCGGCACTCGAGAAGTAAGCGGCCCCGCGGACCGTCAGTAGATGCTCTCCCGCGAGCCCACGTTGACGACGTGGACCCGGTGTAGGTCGTCGTCGACCTCGTAGACCACTCTGTAGTGGATGCCGACCCGGATGCGATAGGACCCCTCCAGCGCCCCCTTGAGCTTTTCGGCACCGCGGGGTCTGGGTTCCTGTTGCAGCGCTTCGAGCGCCGCTTCAACCCGCCGCTGAACGTCCAGTGGCAGCCTCCGCAGTCTCCGCCCTGCCCGCCTCTCCAACGTTACCTCATAGTACATGCGTACATGCTACAGTACGGCCTGTCGTACAGCAAGGAGCCCAGAGCTAAGGACGTGTTTATGTCTTGACGACTGTACGGTAGAAGTCCTACTCTGGGCAAAGAAAGGGAGGTAGAAGTCCTACCCCTGGAGCGAGACGAGCAGAGGGAAGGAGAAAGTTGTCATGGCCAAGGAGCTCATGATCGGAGTCACCGAGGCCCGCACGCGCCTGAGGGAGCTCGTGGAGGAGGTCGCCGAGCGGCCGGTGCTGATCCTGCGGCGCAACCATCCTGTCGCCGCCATGGTCTCCCCTGACCGGCTCGAGCGGCTGTACGACCGGATCGAGGATCTCGAGGATGAGGTGGCGCTCTTGCGCAGTCGCTTCGACAGCGACGGAGAGGCCACTCTCAAGCAGCTAATGCACGATCGCGACTAGACCGCTCAGGCCTATTCACCGCACCCTCACGGTCGGCCGGATGAAGACGGGAAAAGGCATCTCCGGTGGCAGACCTGGTAAGGACAAGCTGGTCAAGCGTGTCAGAGACAAAGCGCCCGTACTCGCTGGGGCGCTCACAAGCGGGTTTGTTCACGGGCCGCTTGGTCCCGCATTGGGTATCAGCGTCGCCACTGTCTGCGCCGAGGTCCTAGATCGTCTCCTCTCGGAGAGACAGGAAGCAAGAGCGATCTTGGTCCTTGAGGCAGCCGCGACGAGGATGAAGCAACTCGAGGCCGAAGGTCAACAGCTCCGGGATGACGACTTCTTCAGGGAGGTCACAGACCGACACGATTTCGAGGAGGTGGCAGAGCAGGTCCTGATGTCGGCCATGAACGACTCCCAGGAAAAGAAGGCTCCCCTCTACGGAGCACTACTGGCACATATAGCCTTTCAGCCGCAAATCGACCGGGATTCAGCACACCACCTTGTCAAGCTGGCACAAGAACTCAGCTACCGCCAGCTCTGTCTTTTCGCCTTGATCGGCAGGAAGGATCGGTTCACGCTTCCGAACGAACGCAGAGGGGGACCGCTCAAACCGGAGACGTGGTCGGCATTCGACGAGTTTGACCGGATCGGCTATGCGCAACTCGAGCTCGTGCTGGCTCCACCCGATGCGCCAGGGCTGTTACCGACCAACCTCAATGCCCCAGCCAGCTCAATGCTGTCAACTAAGGGTCGCCTGCTTCACGATCTTATGGATCTTGAGACGATTCCAGACGAGGAGCTCCGCTCCCTCGCCGAAGTTCTGAACGCATAACCCCGGCAGTGTGGTCGATCGGTCATTGGACTGCAGCCCCTACCTGTTCGACCTGACCACGGGGATCTATCACCTTGGGGAGCCCGGCGGCTTCGATGAGATGCGCGCGACGTGCGGCCAGTGGTTCCATGAGGTCAGCGACGACAGGGCCCGGGAGATGCTCGCTTGGGCCCCCGTGGTGGCGTCCCGGTGTCGGTGTGTGGAGGGGATGGAGCACCCGCCGCAGCTGGATTACCCGTGCCGTCTCCAGTGAAGGGAGGACAGCGATGGCCTTCGATCTGTTCTTCAAGAACCTGACGGAGCAGGACCGCGAGGAGATCGCCGCCTTGGCAGGCGCCAAGCTGAAAGAGCTGGCCGAGGCCGGTGTCCATCCGGTGGAGGCATTGGACGCCGCTTCCGACGTGATGCGCTCGAGCGGGCAGTACGAGCGAGCCTCGGTGCATATCATGCATGCCTTCTGCGAGGAGCTCCGTGCCCAGGACGCCAAGCCGTTAGCGGATGCGATCGAGTCCTGGACGGACCTCGAGCCCGATGACATCCTGGCCGGCCTCAAGGACGTGAAGGTTGTGCCTGTCCGGCCCCCCGACCACGAACATATGACCGCGTTCGATCCGCTGCCGCCACTTGAGGGCGTAGAGAAGCACACGGCGCGCGGCGTCCTGGTCAGGATGTCTGATGCTGAGTGGGCGCACCTGTGGAGCAGGTTCATAGCCTTTCTGATCCGAGCAGCGGCCCGGGGTGATGGTG
>CADDZK010000464.1 GCA_902812425.1 Actinomycetota bacterium | reverse complement strand
ATCGAAGCCCGACGCTCCGCGCTCGCAGGCGGCCTCTGCTGCTGCGGCGAAACCGCTTGCGAGGGCTGGGCTCATGGTCGAGGCCTCGAAGCGGCGGGTGTCGGATCTCAGCTCGTAGTCACCACCCGCGTCGAAGTCCGTGGGCGCAGGCAGCGACATTAAGCCTACGTTCGGGCTGTAGACGGGCAGGTCCGGCCTGACGTAGAACGCTCCCATCCCCTCGGGGCCGAGCAGCCACTTGTGGCCCGTGAAGGCGTACATGTCGGCTCCGGTGGCCGGCACGTCCACCTCTATATTTCCGACGGACTGGGCGCCGTCGATCAGGGTCAGAACTTCGCGCTCGCGAGCCGCGGCGCAGATCCTCCGCAGCGGCAGTAACTCCCCACTCTTCCAATCTACGTGCGAGAGGGCGACGAGGCGCGTATTCGGCGTGAGGGCGGCTTCTATCTTCTCCGGCGTCACGGGTGGCGAGACCAGATTCACCTTCACCCCGAAGCGGCGTCTCAGGTTGTGGAGCGGCACTAGGCAGCCAGGGTGCTCCGTCGTGACCGAGACGACCTCGTCGTCCTCTCGCCAGTTTATGGAGGAGGCGCCGAGGTTCATCCCGTGGGTCGTGTTCTGGGTGAGGGCCACGTCGTCGGGTCCGGCTCCTATGAGACGGGCTGCGGCCTCGCGGGCCCGCGAGGCATACGCAGCCTGTCGGGCGAAGAGGCCGACGCCTTCGAGGTAGGCTCGGCCCGAGCATAGATCGTCGGCATCCCGCACCGCTTCGAGGACGTAGTCGGGGGGAGGTCCGCTGCTGCCCGAGTTCAGGTAAGCGTAGTCGTTCGTTGCGAGGGCGGGGAACATACTGCGGGGGAGGCTGGTGTCGGTGATGGCACGACTCCTTACTGGGTTGGAATGACCGTTCTGTATAATAGCCTCTTCATGCAGAACGGGAACCTGGTCAGAATCGGCCGCCGACGCAGGCGGCTGCGCAAGAAGAGCAAGCTCTTGCAGAGGCTCAGGACCGCTCTCCTGCTGCTCTGTTTGGTTGGGATCCTCGGTGCCGCGGGCCTCTTCGCGAGCGCCGTCGGTACCTACCAGACCCTCGCCGCCAACATGCCCGACCTCGACGACTACCACTCTACCGAGCTCGCCCAGACCTCCCTCGTCTACGACGCAAACGGCAAGGTAGTCGACCAGCTCTACGGCGTCCAGAACCGCTTCGTCGTCCCCGTTGGCCAGGTAGACCCGACCCTCAGGCAGGCTGTCATCTCCATAGAGGACCATCGTTTCTACGAGCACAGGGGGCTGGATTTCGAAGCCATAGGACGTGCGGCTCTGGAGGACTTGCGGACCCTCTCTATTCAGGAGGGCGGCTCCACCCTGACCCAGCAGCTAATAAAGAACACCTACATAGCCCAGCAGGAACGCGCGGTCCCCAGCTTCGAGAGGAAGTTCGTCGAGGCCTCGCTCGCCTGGCAGTACGAAAAACAGCACACAAAGCGCGAGATCCTCGGGCAGTACCTGAACACCGTGTACTTCGGCTCGAACGCCTACGGCGCCGAGGCCGCCGCGAAGACCTACTTCAACAAGAATGCCTCCGACCTCACGCTCTCGGAGTCGGCGCTGCTGGCGGGGATTATCAACCTCCCCGGCGTCTACGACCCGTTCATCGACCCCGAGAGCGCCAAGGAGAGGCGCAACGTCGTACTCGACAGGATGCTCGCCTACGGCTACATCACAAAAGAAGAGCACGACAGGGCCGTCGCTTCGAAGGTCGTCTTGAGCCGTGGCAGGGTCCAGCCTCAGAACGACAACGAGTACTTCCTCGACGCCGTCCGCAAGGAGATCGCCGAGAAGTACGGCGACGACATGGTCTACGAGGGTGGACTCAAGATCTACACCACCCTCGACCCCGACCTCCAGGCGATGGCGAACAACGCCGTCGACTCCATCGTCAACCCCGAGGCCGGCGACCCCTCTGCGGCCCTCGTCTCCATAGATCCGGGTACGGGCGCCGTCAGGGCGATGGTCGGCGGGTCGGACTTCGATCAGGTGAAGTTCAACCTTGCGACCCAGGCTCATCGGCAGGCTGGAAGCTCTTTCAAGCCCTTCGTCTACGCCGAGGCCGTGCACGAGGGGATATCGCCCAAGACCATGTACGTCTCCAAGCACCTGAGCATAGACATGGGCGAGAACGCCAAGCCCTACGAGGTGGACAACTACGACTTTATCCACCGCGGCCCGATAACACTCGAGAAGGCGCTCGCCGACTCGGACAACACGGTCTTCGTCCAGCTCGCCCTCGACCTCGGCCTCCAGAAGGTGGTCGAGATGGCGAACAAACTCGGCATAGACAGCGAGATCGACGCCTACCCGTCGACCGCTATAGGTGGTCTCAGGGTCGGGGTGACGCCGCTGGAGATGGCCTCCGCATACTCGACCTTCGCCAACTCGGGTACGCACATGGAGCCTTACCTGGTCCAGAGGGTCACCAAGGACGAGAACGGGAACGAGAAGCTCCTCGAGGAGCACCGTCCTATCGGCGAGTCGGTCCTCAGCCGCGACGAGGCGGCCGTCGTCACCGAGGCGCTGCGAGCCGTGATCACCCGCGGAACGGCGAGCTACTATCACGACCTCGACGCTGAGATAGGCCGCCCCGCCGCGGGCAAGACGGGCACCTCGAACGAGTTCATAGACGCCTGGTTTATCGGGTTCATCCCGCAACTCACAACGAGCGTCTGGGTCGGCTACCCGAACGAGCGCCGCTCGATGGTGAACATAAACGGCCTCCAGCAGGTCAACGGCGAGAACTACCCGCTGGACATCTGGTCCCTCTACATGCAGAGCGCCGTCCAGAAGTACC
>CADDZK010000463.1 GCA_902812425.1 Actinomycetota bacterium | reverse complement strand
CGAAGATGGCGAGAAACAGGATGGTGCTGCCGAAGCTGGCGAGCAACTCGGTAACGACCTCCTTGAGTATGTTCTCGGGGCCGAACATCCGCGCCACCACGATAACGGAGATCCCGAGTAGCGCTATGGCCACGAGCCCGGGAATGGAGAGAAGTCTCGGCAGCCTGGAGGATGCGGGACCCTGTGTATTCATCTCATCTCCCTCCGTCGTACACCCACGATCCCAGGCAGCCTACCGCACAAGCTGCTCGCGAACACCCCAGGTGTAACCACATCGATCCTCCCGAGTCTAAAGAGCAAAGGCAACCCGAGGCACAAGGAGGTCGTGATGGATAAAGCCAGAGGGAAGGCCAAGGAAGCCACCGGAGCCATAACCGGCGACGAGAGCAAGAAGGCTGAGGGCAGGGCGGAGCAGAGCAAGGCCGAAGCCGCCGAGGAGGCGAAGCAGAGGGAGAAGACGCGACAGGCCGAGGCCGAGGCCAAGCAGGCGCAGAAGGAACGAGATAGACAGCGGCGCAAGGATAAGGGAGGGCTGGGCGGCCTCACGGATAATCTGACAGGCCGCTAGAAGATCGCGCATACTACGGAGGGCAGGGGTCCGTGGACCCCTGCCCTTGCCGGTCCACACAAGCCCTGGAGGTTCCTCCGGTCCTAACCCCGTCCGGTAAGCCTCCTCGCCATCGTCCTCGTGCCTCCGGCCTGCCTGCGCCTCGAAGCACCCTTTCTTCCCTTCGAGCCCCTACGTGCATGTCCTGCCCTTCCGCGCAGCTCGGACTTTATCCTGCCAAGCATCCCCTTCACTTCCTACGTAGATCTGCACCCCGCACGATGCTACTTACCTCGCGTCCCTGTGGGCGAAACCCCCACGCCGTCGGCGAACTAGCCGATGAGGTGGAATGAGATCCAGGTCCCTCCGCCCCCGACGAGGGCGCCGAGCACGAGTTCGACTAGCGTGTGGCGGCCCAGCGCGAGCCTGGCCCAGAATACAGGTGGCAGGAGCAAGAGAGCCGGCAAACCCCACGCCCCGAAGACGTAAGCCAGGCAGACCGCAGCCCCCGAGACGCCGGCCGCGTGCAGAGAGAGGTTGCTCACCGGCGTGAGCAACCCGAAGCCAAGCGTGGCGAGCGCGTAGGCGAGAAGCGCGGCCCTGAGCTCTGCCGGTCCACCGAGAAGGGAGACGATGAGGAACGCCACGATGTGCAGCGCCGCGACGACGCGCAGGGGACCGATCCGCTCCACGCGCGGGATGGCGCGCGGGTCGCTAACCTTCCCCGAGCGGGTGAGGTAGTCGAGGTAGAGGAGCGAGAGGCCACTCGTCAGGAAGACGCAGAGGAGGGCCCACAAAAGACCCCGCCCCCCTGCGGCCTCGGCCCCGACGGCGAGAAAGAGTGGGACGGCGAGGAGCGGCAGTCGGGTCGCCGCCGAGACGAGTTCGGCCAGCCTGAGTTGGTTCACGGTCCGGGGATTGTACAATGCCCAAGGCCTTGGTACGCGTCGCACAGATAATGGAAGCGGTGGAACGGATCGCTCCACCCTCTCTCGCCGAGGAGTGGGACAACTGCGGGTTCCAGGTCGGCGATCCCGCTGCCCAGGCGAGCAGGGTCCTGCTCGCCCTGACGCCGCTGCCCGAGGTCTTCGATGAGGCCGGGGAGAAGGGGGCGGACTTCGTGCTCTTGCATCACCCCCTGATCTTCGATCCGCTCAAGGCTATCGACACATCCTCCTATCCGGGAGACCTCCTGGTCCGGGCGATCCGGGAGGGTCTCGTAGTCTACGCCGCGCACACGAGCTACGACGCAGCGCCTGAAGGCGTCTCTGTCGCCCTGGCAAGGACGCTTGGCCTCCGTGGTCCCTTGCGTGTGATCTCACCCCGTGGAGCCCTGCGAAAGCTCGCGGTCTTCGTCCCCGAGGAGGCGGTGGACGCCGTAGCGGGGGCGCTCGCGGGGGCAGGTGCCGGCGTGATCGGGGACTACACAGAATGCACCTTCAGGACGCAGGGCACGGGCACCTTCCGCGGCACAGAGGCTGCGAGCCCTTATCTCGGGGAGAAGGGCCGCCTTGAGAGGGTCGAGGAGGTACGCATCGAGACCGTCGTCCCCGCCCACGCCGTACGGCACGCCCTAGAAGCCGCCACCGCAGCCCATCCCTACGAGGAGGTCGCGCTCGACGTCTACCCGGTCGATGGAGTCCCGGAGGGCTGTGGTTACGGGAGGGTAGGGAGCCTGCCCGAGTCCCTGACGGCCGAGGAACTGCGCGAGCAAGTCTCGGGCTCTTTGGGCTTCCCTGCAAGGCTCGTCTCCCAACAGGGACGCCGCATCGCGCGCGTCGCCGTCCTCGGGGGCTCGGGGGGCTCCTTTATCCGCGAGGTGGCCGCCTCGGACGCGCACGCCTACGTGACCGGCGACATCGACTACCATGACGCGTTGCTCGCGGAGTCGCTGGGCCTGACCGTGATAGACGCAGGACACGCCGCCACGGAGTTACCATCGCTGCAGCCGCTCGCCGTGCGGCTCGGGGAACTGGTGGACGTACCGGTCGAGGTCAGCGGGGTGCGGCGCTAGGGCGTAACGCTTCCCGCCGAATCGAGTAGCGTGCCTCTTCGCGGCCTTCGTTGTGGACGTACCGCTCGAAGTACGTCCCGATCTCCTCCAGCACGCGCCTGGAGGCGGCGTTCTTTTTATCCGAGATGCCGAGTATGCACTCCAGCCCGGCCTTCTCGAAGCCGTGGCGGATCATCGCCGGGGCGGCCTCCGTCGCGAACCCTCTGCCCCAGCGCTAGGGCGCGATACCGTAGAGAACCTCCGCATCCGGCCCACGGTCGAGTGGACGCAGAACCCGTCGATCCGCCCCCTCCGC
>CADDZK010000462.1 GCA_902812425.1 Actinomycetota bacterium | reverse complement strand
CTTCTGAGAATCGGCCTTCTACGAGGTTCGAGTGATAAAGACCGAGATGGCTGATCAAGCCCACCTCCTTCAGCCCGTGGCTGGTGCCGACATCCGCTCGGTTATGGCAGCCCATAAAACCAAGATGTCGAGGGCCATAGGCAGCAGCTTCGTCGCTCCGAAGAAGTCCACCATTAGCAGGAGCGAGAGGATGGGTCCTCCTATGGCCATAACCCTCCACCAGTCAATGGGAACCCACCACCCCACCACTGCTAGCGCCGCGAGGATGAACAGCAAGGCCGCACCTCCAGCGAGCCAGACGCCGGAGATGGGATATTCGCCGGAGGCCGGGATTCGACCCAAGATCCCGCCGTCTCCGATCGACCAGGGCCAAGCCCACCTGAGCAGGCCGCCAAACGTCGCCTGAGCCTCCCTGTCTAAGGGAACGAGGTAAGAAGCCGCGAAGTGCGCCTGTAATAGTAGAAGCGCCGCAAACAGCCACTTCATCTTCTTCACCTCCTAACCGGTAACGTGGTGGCCGCGTACCATCAAGATGACAAGCCCCAAAGCGGTGATGCCCCCAAGTGTTGGCACAGCCCGTTTTGCGGCGCGCGGTGAGAGCACCAGCTCGAACAAAGGGACGGGGTCGCCAAGGCGTTCTTGCAGAGGGCCCAGCGGGCAATCCCCGTGGTTAGCACGGACGAGCACTCCTTCGCTGATAAGCGTCGCCGCCGCGATACCAAGCAGACGGTCGCGGCGACCTGTGAGCGCACACCACCAAATGTAGGCGATGGCAAGGAGCTGCTCTACGGCTATAGCGGCGTGGGCGGTCCGAAAGGCCAGTGCGGCTCGTGAGAGCTTCACCGCTTGTCTCTTGTTGTGCCTCCTCGTTAGCTCTCTCATCTTTAGGTAACCTCCCTTCTACTAGTATCGACTCCTACCTTATCTACGAGGCAAGCCTATGGCCTGGCACGGTTTGATCACCTTTCTGATCAAACTGTGTCATCTGCGGTGTGGTGGGGCTGAGGCGCAGCTTGCTTGCTGAGCTTCTGAGAACGTCGTTAGGGCGACGCTTGCAGAAAAGACATACCTGGCAATTTCGCTACCGCGAGGTCGGTCCCTGAGCTCCTCGGGCATCCGTAGCGCTCGACCTCCGAACCCACCGAAAGCGCACACAAGCGGCAGTTCTAGCAGAGCAAGTGCTACACTTGTGTTCACAGTACGTCCCGAGCGGAGGCCCTGGGCGAGCGAAAGGAGGAATCGATGGAGCAGGTAGGGGCAAGGGAGCTCAAGCAGCACACGGGCGAGATCATAGAGCGGGTTAGGATGGGGGAGAGGGTTCTTATCACGCACCGGGGTGAGGCGGTCGCCGTCATCTCGCCTATAGACCAAGAAGCGCTCAGGGAGGCTTTGGCCTCGGAGGCGGGGCGTGCCGAGCTGGAGACGCAGGGTTGGCTCGCGGCCAGCGAGGCCGCTTTCTCTTTTTGGGAGAACGAGGATGACGCCGTCTGGGACGAAGTCGGCAACCGCACCGACGAAGGCGCCGAGGGTTAGGGGTCCTTGGGCTCTCCTTTGGTCGAAGCCCCATACCCGAGGGGGTCTGTGGTGTTGGTGGCTTTCCCTTTCACCGACCTCACGGGTAGGAAGAGGCGGCCAGCACTGGTCGTCTCCCCTGAGAACTTCCACGAGGAAGATATGATCCTCTGCGCCATTACCTCGCGCGTGCCCGAGCGACTTTCTGAGTTGGAGGTACTGCTCGCGCCCAGCGATATGGTCGAGGAGGAGTTGCCCAGGAAGAGCGTGGTGAAGGTCGGCAAGCTCTTCACCACGCACCGTTCGCTGATCGCTGCTCGCTTCGGTGCCGTCAATGAAGAGAAGCTGGTAGAGGTCCTCGGCCGGCTGCAGGTGCTCTTCGCAGGCAACGAGGCCCGTTAAGCAGCCCGCGACTAGTATGTGTTTGAAATGGCGCCACGGCCACCCGAGGCCGCGAGTATTACCTCAGTGATGCTCGCTAGAGCATGGCCCCACAGCGCATCGGGCGTGAACGTCGACCTCAGCTTCACTTGTCCCTCAACCATCCTCTACCTCCACCTACTCCACCTTGCGAGAAAACCCCAGACGGGGTTAGGCTCGGGAACATGGAGCGGGCTCACCACGAGGGAACAGTCACATGGATATAACCAAGGTGGAGGTTGGCGAGCGTCTGGCGCTAGCGTGCGGCGGGTGCGGGGAGATCATCCTGTTCTTGGGGCGCGAGCGTGACTGGTACGAGAGGGGCGCTGACGGCCGCCCGACAAGCTTCTTGTGCAGCGGGTGCGGGCAGCAGCTGACGCTCGCCGACCGCGTGGTGGAAACTCGCAGTACGGCACACAGCCCGGACGGTTAGGACGTCCGGCGCCATCCGGGAAAGGTGGAAGTCTACACCAGCCGAAACAAGCTCGGGAGCAGCGCGATTATAAGGCGATCCTCCTGCCCGCACCCGGAAGTGCGACCAGCAGACGCAAGAGCATCTTCTCGAAGAGGGCGTTCGCGGGCATGTCCTACTGCACCCTGAAACGTGCAAGAGTGCAAGTATAAACGAGCAGCCAAATACTTCTCTCTAGATCTGTCCTACCTCGAAACGAGTTTAGTGGGATCTTCCTGGTGAGGGCGCGGCTTCGTCCCTACTCACGCTCCGCGTAGGGGACGTGCAAGAGAGATGCCACCCTCTTCTTCGCACGCTCACCCCTACGGTCGTAGCGGGCAGTGGTCTGCACGCTCGCATGACCGGCGAGCTGCTGGGCCGCGGAGAGGTCGGCTCCCGCATCCAGCAGGTCCCCGATGAAGGTCCGCCTCATGTCGTGTGGCACGAAGCTCTTCGTCTTTATCTCCTTACCGAGCCTCCTTA
>CADDZK010000461.1 GCA_902812425.1 Actinomycetota bacterium | reverse complement strand
ACCTTGGCGAGTATGCCCGCCTGGTTTATGTCCGGTAGCCCCTCACCCGACAAGAGCGCGGGGACGACGTAGAAGGCCACGATCAACAAAGAGGGACTTGCCACTCCTGCCGCCAACCTCCCTTGAGGTAGACACGGACAGCGGCGATGTGGAAAGGGAAGTCTTATCCGTTGAAGATTTGAGAATTTTGAAATGTGCGGTCACCAGTAGCGGATATGTGGCCGTGGGTTCCTATAGCGACGAGCCTCACCCTTTACGGCTATCCCCGTCAGTGAGAAGCTTGTACCAGATGCGAAGAAGGGGTAGGTAGGTGTTGGGGGGTAGGGGAGCACTAGGATACGATCACGGCTACGACGCTGAAGTGTTCTACCTGGGATTAGCTCTTGACCAATACTACATAGAGGGCTTTGTGGAAGGGTGTCTGGAGAGGATCGGGGAAGACGCACCAGGGGACGAGGCCCTGCTGCGGATTCTGTGGGAGGATGATGCAGAGAAGGATACCGTGCTAGAGATACTGAAGGCCGAGTGTGAGGTCTTCTCAGGTAGACCTTTTAGCTAGTAGGCGTGTTCATCTACTAGAGCGAGGGAGCCACCCTTCACCTCTCCTATTATCAAGCACTATTGCTGCTGGTTCTCACGCCGGTCTTCCTGAGCAGCCTGCTCGATAGCTTGACTAGTCGCATCCCACACGCTGAACTTGGCGACCTCGGTGCCATCGTCTCTACGCAACACTATCAAGCCACGTTCGTTTACCAAGTCCAAGTAGTAACCGTTGCCCAGAAGCGACTGTCCCTTATTAATATCCATGCCCTACCCTAAACTGCAATAAAGGTTCAGCACATCACCCAAATGAGCTATTTCTTGCAGCCGTCTAATCAGGTTGCAATGGTATTCAGTGGGTGAGAGCACGGACCAGTACGACTGTGCCAGCTTCGGTTCTCAGGAGTCGGCGCAGGCCGAGCTGGACCGCGACCCCAGCGACCCCAACAACCTCGACGCTGATAATGACGGGCAGCCCTGTGAGGACTACCCATACAATACGGGTGTAACCAACAGTCCGTCGCCCACTACCACTAGCAGCGCAACACCCTCCACTACCTCTAGCCCATCACCTACCACCAGCGCTTCTGCCAGCAGTGCTTCAGCTTCACCGAAGCCACAGCCAAACCGCAACCTCTTCAACTCCGGTGGTCCCAGCCACGGTCCAATGCCTCTGATGCCGGACGGTGGCTGCCCTAAAGAGTTCCTAGTGAAGCATAACGGACTCTGCTTCCAATAGACTACCTGCCACGCTCTTTCCCAATTCGTCTTATGTCATGTTGACGTAGGGATTGTAAGACGAGTAACATGTCCATTCTGGAGGATGGGCATGTTGCAGGCCCTTTCCAGTGATGAGGATGTTGGTCGAAGGGAGTACCGTGAGTAGGTTACTGTTGTTGGCCGCAATATCTGTGGTTGCTACGCTTGCTCTTGCTTCAGTTGTCTCGGCTGACACCACGATGAGTGCAAGCCCCTCTGCTAGTGTTGGCTCAAGTGAGCCTCCATGCTCAGCACCTGGCGTTTTCTGCGATTCTGCAAGCTTTCCTTCCTCCACTAGCAGTACCCCATCAGCGTCGGCTCTTATGACATCTGGAGGCGTTTCATCCCGAATACTGATGATTGTCCCTACATTGTTACTGGTTGGCACTGGTCTGATCTCTCTCAGAATCCTACGTCGCAGTTAGAAAGGATGATGCGATGCTTACCAGGATGCTCGTACTGGCGATGGTCTTGTCGATAACCCTAGCAGCTACTACGCCAGCACTTGCCGATGGGGGAACGTTCCAGGCTACCCCGGCTACTTACCCCGGCTACTATATAGGCCCCAAGGGTCTCATAGTCCAAGGTGATATGGGGTTCGGTCATTGCACCCCCTTAATAAAGGAATAGCACAGCGGTGAATTGAATGATAAACCCTACTTGGAAGCAGCCAGAGCATGCGAAGCAGCAGGCTACACGGCCAAAGGCCCACCAACGCAAGACAGCATGGAACCCCAAACTCCGCTGACCAAGACTGGTGGCCTTCCGAGTATAGTATTGGGTGGGGAGGCACGAGGGTGAAGTTGACAGCAATGGTAGTTCTGGTGCTCGTGCTGGCAAGGTGTGCCCCAGGAGAAGGCGGTACTGGCTCGGAGGGCCATGCTAGCCCAACTATCGCAGAAGAGACTACCTCCGACAGCCCCCAGGAAGAGACGACCACTCTCAACGAGGAAAGCGATCTCAAGAAACCACCACACAGCACACTCTCCTATGGCGGAAAAGAAGTAGAAGGTACGCTCGGTTCGTATTGCTGGTCCTCCGGTAACTCAAGTGGATGTGCTGATTCAGTATGGCCGATCATACCGAGCAAGCATAAGACGCTAACCGTGCCTCCTGACTCCGAGATAGTGTTCCGTTACGGGGAGCCAAACCCACCGAAAACGGTTGAAGCCCGAGCGTACACGCTCAACAAGCTTAAGAAGACAGGGATGTATCGTCCCGACCACCCTCTGAAGCCCCACGGCTCAGGAGTCGAAAGGACAATCCCTGCTGAGTTGCCACCAGGAGAGTACGTCCTGGAGGTGTTCGTCAAGGAACAACAGGGCGACGCTTCCTACTACTTCCGCATCATGGTGAAGTAGCCGAGATGGAGGTCATGAGGGTTGGCGGCTTTCGCTGGATAATGGGCTATATCTGGGGAATGTGTCTTATCTTGTATATCGTATTCTTCTGCCTTCAGAGGCCTCCCTAAGGCTCACTGAGAGCCAGAAACCGCCCGGGTAGGTAGGGGACCAGAAGACCCTATTTCAACGACAGAAGGCGAATATGGGCGTGAGGACCTCTAAATAATGAAGAC
>CADDZK010000460.1 GCA_902812425.1 Actinomycetota bacterium | reverse complement strand
CCCCTTCCACGCGCAGAACGCAGGGCTGTGCCTTCAGGCAGGCAAGGCCGTGCTCTGCGAGAAACCCTTTACCGTCAACGCCACGGAGGCAGAAAGGGTCGTCGGGCTCGCCAGGGAGAGGGGGCTCTTCCTGATGGAAGGTATGTGGACCCGCTTCTTCCCGCTGATGGAGAGGTTGCGGCGTCTGATCTCGGAGGGAGCCATCGGCGAGGTTCGGATGCTGAACGTGGACTTCGGTTTCAGGACGGAGCTCGACCCTGCTTCCCGCCTCTTCGATCCCGCGCTCGGCGGGGGCGCCCTGCTCGACGTCGGGGTCTACTGCGTCTCGCTCGCCTCGATGGTACTCGGGCGTCCATCGGGGGCGGTGGGGCTCTCGCACCTCGGGGAGACAGGCGTCGACGAGCAGGCCTCCGTCGTACTCGAACACGAGGGTGGAAGGCTCGCCGGCCTCTCCATCGGGATTCGTACGGCCACGCCCCAAGAGGCGACCATCATGGGCACGGAGGGGTACGTCAGAATCCACTCCCCCTGGTGGCGCCCGGCATCCATGACGATCACGAGGCCAGGAGATGAGGATGAGAGAATCGAGGCTCCCGTCTCTGGCAACGGCTTCGACTACGAGGCCGCCGAGGTCATGCGATGCCTCGGGGTGGGAAAGATCGAGAGCGACATCATGCCGCTCGACGAGACCCTCTCCGTGATGAGGACGATGGATCTGATACGCGCGGCGTGGGGGCTCAGGTACCCTAGCGAGGAGGTTGCATCTTGAACTACGGAAGGGTGCCGGGGATCGAAAAACCCGTCGCGCGGATCGTGCAGGGCACGGTGATGATCCGCTCCGAAGATGAGGAGCGTAGCTTCGCCCTGCTCGACGAGGTCTTCGCCCAGGACGGCACGACGTTCGACACGGCCCACCAGTACGGCGGGGGCGACAGCGAGCGCACCTTCGGACGGTGGGTGCGCGCGCGCGGCCTGCGCGAGGAGGTGGTCGTCATCGGCAAGGGCGCCCACCACAGCGAGGACCGCAAGCGCGTCACCCCCTTCGATATCACGGCGGACCTCTACGACTCGCTGGCCCGCTTCGGCTTCGATCATATAGACCTCTACCTGCTCCACCGCGACGACCCTTCCGTCCCCGTCGGCCCCATCGTCGAGGTTCTGAACGAGCACCTCTCGGAGGGGAGGATCCGCGCCTTCGGCGGCTCGAACTGGACGCCGGAACGCCTCAGCGAGGCGAACGACTACGCGAGCGAGAACGGCCTGACGCCCTTCGTCGCGAGCAGCCCCAACCTGAGCCTCGCCGTGCAGGCCGTCGAGCCCTGGCCCGACTGCGTGAGCATCAGCGGAGACGAGGCCGACCGCAGTTGGTACGAGGAGACGCGGATGCCGCTGTTCACCTGGTCGAGCCTGGCCGGCGGCTTCTTCTCCGGCCGCTTCACGCGCGAGAACCTCGATTCTTTCGAGAGCTACCTCGACCGCCTCTGCGTCGAGACCTACTGCAACGAGGAGAACTTCGCCCGTCTCGACCGCGCCAGTGCCCTCGCCGAGGAGAAGGGGCTGAGCGTGCCGCAGGTCGCCCTCGCCTACGTCCTGAGTCAGCCGCTTGAGGTCTTCGCCCTCGTCGGCTGCAACACGGGTGATGAGTTCAGGGACAACGTCGAAGCCGGCGGGGTCAGGCTGACCGGAGAAGAGCTGGCCTGGCTCGAGAGCGGTGGCATGCCCCTGGAGGAGCGAGCATCATCAGCGTAGTACAGGCCGGTCTCGGTATCTGGGGCCGTAGCTGGATAGGGGTCGTGGCGGAAGCTCCCGGCGTCGAGCTGAGCGCGGTGGTCGACCCCGACCCCGAGGCCCGCAGGTACGCGGACGCCATCCCGGGCTACGCGGTACTCGAGGAGGCGCTCGCGGGCGCCGGGTGCGACGCCGTGGTCGTCGCCTCGCCGCCGGATACGCACCACGCCGTGGTGAAGGCCGCGCTTGAGGCCGGCAAGCACGTCCTGTGTGAGAAACCACTGGCCACCAGCCTCGGAGACGCGCTCGACCTCGTCGAGGTTGCGGCGCGGGTCGGGCGAGTCCTTATGGTCAGCCAGAACTACCGATACAATGCGCCTTTCCGCGCCGTGCAGCGAGTCTTGATGGAAGGCGGGCTCGGGGATCTGGCTTCGATCAGGATAACCTGCAGGCGCGACACGAGGACGCTCTTCGCGCCCGACGACTTCAGGTATTTCATGCGCCATCCGTACGTCCTCGACATGTCCGTCCACCACTTCGACCTCATAAGGGCCGCAACGGGCCGGGATCTCAGCACTGTGTACGCCCGTAGCTGGCGCGTCCCCGATAGTCCTTTTGTCCACGATCCCGCCGTCGCCGCGCTACTTCAGGTGGAGGGCGGCGTGCCTGTCGTCTACGAGGGAGACTGGGCGACCCACGGTACCGAGACATCCTGGAACGGGGAATGGGAGATCTCCGGCGAGGCCGGGCGGTTGATCTGGAGCGGTAGCACGGGGGATCGCGGGACGGGAGAGGTCGTACTCGAGAAGTGGGGCGGGAAGCCGAGCCCCGTCCAGCAGCCGGAGCTGGAGTTCGTGGAGAGGGAGGCGACACTCCAGGCTCTGCGCGAAGCGGTCGAGAGCGGCGAGACGCCCGAAACCGCGGCCGCTGACAACGTCAGGAGCCTCGCCGCGATGCTTGGCTGCGTCCAGTCCATCGAGAGCGGCGAGGTCGTTGATGTCGCCGGGCTGCTGGCTGCGAGGGACGTTAAGCTATAGAGGTGGTAAGGGTGAGGAAGCCCACCACCGAGACCGAGGAACAGGAGGTTATAACGTGGCCAGACCGGTAACGCTCTTCACCGGGCAGTGGGCCGACCTGCCGCTCGAGGAGCTCGCG
>CADDZK010000459.1 GCA_902812425.1 Actinomycetota bacterium | reverse complement strand
GGGGTTGGCGAGGGTCACATCGTCTTTGCGGGAAAAGAGCTCTTTGACGGGCTCAGCGTCCCCTTTGACGAACTCACCCAGCGCTTGGTGGTATCGCTCGATGAGTCGATCTACATCCTCTACGTCAGACATCACAGATCACCTCCATAGTCGAACCTCTGTCCTTTCCCCAAGGACGCTCAGTGCGAGCATCCTACTCTATTCACCGGAGTGCGTGGAAGGGGGCTTCTAAGAAGTTCGCCTGATGCGAAAATGGAGGACATTACCTATGGCAGATTAGGGAACCTTTGCTAGTATGGCTCAGTAGGCAAAGAAAACCAAAGAGTTCGGTGTAGTAGAGGCTAAGAAGTCTTCCTTCCTAAGTTGGGCGCTTGTAAGGAAGGGCAGAGCCAGTGGCGCAACCGGCTACCTCATCGCCAAGAGGTGGTCGCTTTTGGCAGACAGAAAGCAAGAAAGGCATGAAACAGGGGTGGAGGGTTGGGAGCTTTCCACCTCCTACTACCTGGACGAGGCAGATCCCGACATACTAATACTGCGTCGCCAGGATGACTCCTTCGTAGCAGCCTTCAGTGCCGAGGGAGCGAGCAGGGAGGGCATCGTTGAGGCGGCCAAAGAAGACTACTACAAGAGCTTGCAAGAGCGAAGCTCTGAAGGCGAGGAGGGTGAAGCGGATGATCCCTAAAAAAGGTAGGTGAAGTTACACTCTTGAGAGGTTGAGCTCGAGCCTGAGTTGCTCCAGGGCCTCCTTACGCCAGCGCTTTACGCGCCGAACACGCACTTCATCCTCTAGCTTCCCCTCATTTTCCCCCAGCCAATTATCCAGCACAGAGATTGATCTCAGAAGGATCTTCACGTTGTCATCCTCTAGGTAGTTGGCTATGTAGTTGGGAAGCCTCTCGCGAGGAACAAAAAAGGGCGTAGTTTGTCTTTCTCCGATGTGGCTGTCCTCTGATGAGTTGGCTTCAGAGGACTCTTGGGAGGGTGGAAGACCGTGTAGTAGTGAGGCCATGGTGATGCTACTTCCTCCATGCGGATTCGGTTACATTCTCGTGAGCACGTCTTATATCTGTTGTGTACCCCGGAGAAGCAAAAAATACCTTGGGGTCTGAGAAGAATACGAAGCAAGGGCAGCTTTTCCTCTACTTACCCCTATCCACCTAAGTGCGTGGAAGGAGTCTTCTGCGAACTTCGCCTTGACGGAGTTCTAGGAAGTTCAGCGAGCCACCGATTGGCCACCTAGCTGATCGGCTTCGTCCTCCGCGAGCTACGCGGTTTGTGCAACGTGGTTGGCGGGTATGGACCCCTCGCTTTCACCGCTTCGCTGGGGGGTTGGCTGGTGCCAGGGGTTACGGCGTATGCGAGGTTAGCTGGAATAGTGCTCCTGGTCGTCGCGGCCGCGGGCTTATCGCTCTTCGGCTGGGATGAGGCGTCGATCTACTATCATGCATGCTTGGGGCTCTTCTTCCTCTTCGTCGGGTTCTCCAAGTTGGGATCCGCGACCGTTCGTCAGATCGTCGGGGGCTTGGGCGTGCTTTTGGTGGTGGTCAAGGGCGTGGAGGTCTTGGCCTCGTGGTTGTTGCCGATACGCTACCTCCACGGCCCCATCGAGATTGCCTGCCTTATAGTAGGTGTCGCGAGCATCCTTGCCGCAAGGTACCTACCAGACCGGCGGTCCCCTCGGCATGGGCGGCGAGTCCGCTAGCGCGAGCTGTATGGCGGGCGGTCGATCACCACTCAACGCTTGGCTTATTCACCTAAGTGCGTGGAAGGGGGCGTCTGAGAAGTTCGCCTTGACGGGGTTCTAAGAGGTTCGCTTGCACTATGTGATGTAACCTCTAATAGGAAGCCTCAAACTACCGGAAGCTCTATCCTGTTAAGAGCATGCACGAGAGAGTAAGCAACCTGCTCAAGCGGCTACGTGACCAACGCCGCCGACGCCAACGAGAGAAACGGGACCCAAACATTCGTGTCGAAGATCATAGCGCAGCGCCCTCCCAACGGTCCGCTCCTGTGTCATTGTGGCTGTGGATTCGCCGTGGAGGCAGCTAGGTACAGTAGCAGAGCGCGAGACTTCTTTACAAAGCTAGTGTAGAAAATATAGGGCAGGTTGGGAGTATTCGTTAGGAAGGGACGCCCTTATGATCTCCCCGGAGCAGATAGTCTTGCGCTTGGTGGTTGCGGCTGTCTTGGGCAGTCTCGTTGGATTGGAGCGCGAACGGCTGGAGTGGGCAGCAGGGATGAGGACCCATGCCCTCGTGTGCGTGGGATCGGCCCTGTTCATGGTCGTCTCGGCGTTCGGGTTCTCAGACGTCCTCAACGAACAGCACATCATCCTCGATCCCTCTCGTGTCGCCGCGCAGGTCGCAAGCGGCATAGGCTTCATCGGAGCGGGAACTATCATCTTTCGCAGGGAGGTCGTTAAGGGTCTTACGACCGCAGCAAGCATCTGGGCTGTGGCTGCTGTGGGGCTTGCTGTGGGTGGAGGCATGTTCCTCGCGGCGGTCTCCGCCACTGTGTTGGCCCTGGCTCTTCTCGTACTGGCAAGGCCCCTCAAGCAGCGTTTGTTCCCGAACCGTAAAGAGGCGAGGCGTATCAGGCTAATCCTCGGACGGGAGACGTCTCTAGCCGAGATCAGAAGCGAGATTGAGGCCGCCGAGGTACCCCTAGAGCGCATCGTAGTACGTCCTGGAACCTCGGATGAGGAGGACTTTGCAGAACTGGTCCTAGGCAAGGGTAGCCAGGAAGAAGAGCTACTCTCCTTGATCGAAGGTTTGCGCCACATCTCTGGAGTCCGTGAGGTGAGTTCCGCCCTGACGAACAGTTTCGTCAAGCCGAAGGCCACGCAGTAATTCGCCGAACATATCTCTATTCACCAGAGTGCGTGGAAGG
>CADDZK010000458.1 GCA_902812425.1 Actinomycetota bacterium | reverse complement strand
GTCCATCAGGCAGCGGTTGGTGTCGCCGTCGTGGTTGTAAAGGAACGTCTCGATTCGGTAGTGGTAGCTCGGCCATTCCGTAGCCTTCATCTAACCCTGTCCCTCTCGCTCGATTTCGCGCGTCGGATGAGCCACTGGATGGCGAGGCCGATCCACGCAGGAAAACGTATGACCTGCCAGTTACCGATGTCGTAGCGGATGCCTATGCAGAGGATCAGGGCCATCGTCCAGACGGTGCCTGCGATCGCACCGACGAGGAAGGCGATCAGGTAGTACGCCCAGCTCTCCTGAGGAGGCGGGTCGGAGCCGAAGATCCTCGCGACCCACACGAAGCCCATGAACGTCCACAGGATGAAGAAGATCCGGATGATCTCGACGATGTAGGGCAGTGTGAGCGACTGCACCGCCCGGCTCTCGAAATAGATCACGCCCATCAGGCCACCCGAGATGAACATGAAGGCGAACATGATGCGCGCATCAAGCGTGGTCCCGTGGAAGACTAGGTAGGTGTAGAGCAGGCCGAAGATGAGTCCCATCCCGAAGGAGGAAGGCGATGCATACTTCTTGAAGAACTGTCTTATCCTACTGGTCGGCATCGCCATCCTCTCCTCGCTCAGGTTCTCTATGTTCGTGCATGAGGATGTCTGAGAGCTCCTCGACGCTCAGGCCGTTGCCGTATTCGCGTAGGTAGAGCCTGGCCTGGTAGCTCAGGCGATCGGTCACTTCCTTGCGCCTTCGCTCGTTATCGGCGGCCTCCTGAAGGACCGCGTCGCGGTCCCTCGCCGGCATGACCCCGGCCCACCTGAGAAGTGCGCCTACAATGCCCATCCTAATCGCTCTCCTCGCCGGGGTGGCCCGTCCCCAGCCTACCCTCGCAGTACTGGAGCTTGACCTCCAGCAGTACGCACTTCTTCTCTGTCTCCAGTAGCTTGGCCTCAAGCTTCCTCCTGAGGTCTCTCTCTGCGATGTACGGGCCGCGCCAGTGGTTGGCGATCCATCGCCCTAGTGGCAGGATGATGGCTGTAGTAAAGGTCGGAATGAGTGCGAGCCCTGCGATGATCAGTGCCCACAAGTCCGCACCATTTACCTCGGCCATGGGCTCAACGCCGCTTTCCGGGCAGCGGCCTCGGGTGTGCCGATGTCCTCGGGCGCTCGCTCGAGATCTCAGCTTCGCTGGGTTCGGGCATGTCCGGGTGGGGCTCGCGGTAGAAGCCGCCCTTGGATTCGAGCTGCATCCCGTGGCCGAGATCATGCCGTCTCTCCTTGAGGTAGCGCCGCCTGAAGACTCGGCCCGCCTCTGAGCTCTCGGTGAGCAGCCGCTCCCTGTCATGCGCGTCGTAGTCCTCGTCGTCGAAAGCCAGGTGGCACAGGACTAGCACCATCTGCTCGAGGTCTCTCACCCGCTCCTCGAGTTCTCGCTCACGCCCTCCTGTACGGATACGCTCTCTGACCTTCAGGACCGCACGGCGCAAGGGCCTCGCCAGGAGCTTGAACGATAGCGAGTGGCTGTGGTTGGAGGCGGCCGCGGCCACCGCCGAGCCGGTCCCGCCTATCGTCCTTAGGCCGTAGGTGCCCTGCCCCGGATTGTTGAGCAGGTTCGATATCTTCGCAGAGCCGATCGCTCCATCGAGGATGCCAGCCGCGGCGAGCTGGCCGGGAACATCGTTGATGTTCGACACTTTGGCCCCGCCGACGGCCGTGATGTTCTCGTTGCGCACCAGGACAGGGACGTCCCCATTCGGAGCAGCTCCTCCAGGCAGGACGCGCCCGACACCCTCCATCACAGGGAAATGGTCCTTGTGGGAGGATCCCGGTGCGATCACGCGCGTGGTGCCCGCGTTATCGTCTATCTCATCGGGGCCGACCTGCTTGTTGCCAATGCGAGCCCTGGTCACCCACCCGGGCTGCTTGATCGTGCTGATGTCGCCCTTGGCGTCGTTGGCATCGCCCTGAGCAGCGTCTGCAGAGTCCTGAGCCGTGTCTGCAGCGTCATGCGCGACCTTGATGAGCTCGGGCGCCGGCGAGTCGCGGAAGTTCTCCCTCGGGTTACGCGGTCGTCCGCCCGGCTGCCCCGGCCTCGTCCTCCTGCGTCGGCTCATGACCTAGCCTTCCAGGTGGATGTCTTCCAGATCGGCGGGGCTCTGCGCTCCGTCGATCTGGGGGAGTTTTCCCTCGGCCTGCTGGCCCACCTCCACGAGAGCGTCGAGCCTCGGATCAACCGGCTGGCCCAGAGCTTCGCAGATGCCCTTGACGTGGGCGGCGATCACGAAGAGGAGCTCCCTATCTCCGGGGTCGGCTCGGGTGATCGGGTCCAGGGCGTCGACGACCTCGCGGGTCACCTCGTGGATCTTGCGTTCTTTGGCGTCGGCGAGCTTCTCGGAGTCGTTCTTCTCTCTTACCTGGCCGCTCGGATCCCAGACGTGCGTTTCGGGCTCGGGGATGTAATCGAGCAGCTCCTCGCCCTCTTGCCCCTCGTAGCCAGGGGGCGCGACGAGCGCCGTGAAACCGCCGTCTTCTCGTGGGAATACGCGCCAGCGCATCAGGCTGTCCTCTCGTAGTAGGCCTGTATATCAATGTTCAAATCACGCGAAGCGCCAGCCAATGTCTGCCTATGGCGGAGGACCGTGGAGCCAGCGAAGGAGACTGGCCCGGAAAAAGACACCCGCGTAGCGGTAGTAGAAAGGACAGAAGCGGTGAGTTGGCCCGCGTTTTCGGAGCCGCCAACAGACATGAGACCGTCGCCAGCGGCGGCGATATAGGCTGTGGAGTTTAGGTCCGCGTTGAGCAGTCGCCCGCTCACGAACACACCATCAGATGTGGGTGGTGCGAGAGGGCTAATGTCAAGATCGGTGCCTACGGTAGCAGTAAGGCCAGAGCCTGCACGTAAGTC
>CADDZK010000457.1 GCA_902812425.1 Actinomycetota bacterium | reverse complement strand
CACCAACGGCGTCTCGGCGGCCTTCGACGGGGTGAGCCTCTCCCTGTACGGAAGGAGTTAAGTTGGCCAGGATCAAAATTGACCTCGACCGCAGGGTAGGCGAGCTCGACAGGAGGGTTTTCGGGGGGTTTATCGAGCACCTGGGCCGCTGCATCTACGGCGGCGTCTTCGACGAGGGCTCTCCGCTGAGCGATGAGAGAGGCTACCGCCTCGACGTGCTCGAAGCCGCAAAGGGGTTACGGACCCCGATCCTGCGCTGGCCAGGGGGGAACTTCGTGAGCGGCTATCACTGGACCGACGGTATAGGACCGCGCGAGGAGCGGCCGAGGAAGACGGAACTGGCGTGGCTCACCGAGGAGTCCAACCGCTTCGGCACCGACGAGTTCATCGAGTACTGCCGCCTGCTCGGGACGGAGCCCTACATCTGCGTCAACATGGGCACGGGTACCATGGACGAGGCGCAGGCCTGGGTCGAGTACTGCAACGGTACCGGTGACACTTACTGGGCCGACCTGAGACGCAAGAACGGCCACGCAGAACCTCACAACGTCAGGTACTGGGGTCTCGGCAACGAAATGTACGGGGAGTGGCAGATCGGGGCTCTCTCGGCCGAAGACTACGTAAAGAAGGCCCGCGAGTTCGCGAAGGTGATGAAGTGGACGGACCCGACCATAGAGCTCGTGGGCTGCGGGCTGAGTGGACTAGCGGATTGGGACAGGGTGGTGATCGAGGGCCTCGCGCCCTTCGTCGACTACCACAGCATCCACATCTACACGGGCAGCGACGACTACTGGTCGAACGTACTCGCCCCGCACCAGGCCGACCGTGCGCTGCGCGCCATGCATGCCATGATAGAGCGCGCCCGTTACGAGCAACGCATCGACCACCCCATCCACGTCGCCTACGACGAGTGGAACGTGTGGTTCCGCGAGCGCGGGCAGACCTCGGGGCTCGAAGAGCGCTACAACCTCTCCGACGCCCTCGCCGTCGCCACTTACATTAACGTCTTCGCCCGCAACTGCGAGACCGTCAAGATCGCCAACCTCGCCCAGATGGTCAACGTGATTGCCCCGATCTTCACGAACGAAGAAGGCCTGTTCCTCCAGACGATCTACCATCCCTTGAGGCTCTGCGCCGAGCACATGCAAGAGGTCGTGCTCGACGCCCACGTGGACTGCGAGACCCACGATCTGAGCACGGAAGCCTCCTCCTGGCCGCACCGCGTCTCCGACATGGGACCGTTCGACCTGCTCGACGTCTCCGCGACCTGCGACGCGACGGGCAGTGCCCTTACGCTCGTGGTCGTCAATCGCGACCCCGACCGCGCGACACAGACCACCATCCAGCTCGCCGACTCTTCCTTCGAGGGGGACGCGGCGGCATACGAGGTCACGGGCAAGGACCCCGGTTCGATCAACGACTTCGGACATCCGACGGTCGGGGTAGATGAACGTTCCGTGCAGACCACAGGCAGCTCCTTGGAGCACAGCTTCCCCGCATGCTCGGTCACGGTCCTCCGTGCCAGGCTGGCAACTTGACCGTGCTCGACACGGCGGTAAGCCCTGGAGCGGGATCTTCCGGGCCTCGAAAGGCGCGCCGCGGGTTCGCTCGGGTTGACCCGTGATCTGCCCACTGCTAACTTGGTAAGCTATCATCGAGTGCGGTAGGGGGCGCTTGGTCGAGAAATCGGCGCAACAGAAGGAGGAAGGCGTGGACGGAGGTCGGGCGAGGGGACGTAGGCTAACGCGGCAGGATTTCTTGCTCTTGGGTGCAGGGGCGAGTGCCGGACTCGTGCTCGCCGGGTGTGGCGGCGGCCCGCAGAGCAACCCCGCCGTACAGGGGAACAGCGCGGGCACCGGTAAGACCTACAAGGGACCCAAGGTGACCCTTGAGTTCTGGAACGGGTTCACCGGTGGGGACAAAGACTTCATCGAGAAGATCGTGCAGCAGTTCAGTTCCCAGAACAAGAAGATCGACGTCAAGATGAATATCATAGAGTGGGCGCAGTACTACCAGAAGGTGCCGACGGCCGTCGCCAGCGGCAAGGGGCCCGACGTGGGGATCATGCACTGCGACCAGCTCGCCACCAACGCCGCTCGCAACGTGGTCGTCCCGCTAGATGACGTGGCCAAGACCCTCAACCTCAAGAAGAGTGACTTCTATCCTACGGTCTGGGATGCGGGGATCTACAACGGCAGGCGCTACGGGATACCACTCGACATGCATCCGCTGGCCCTCTACTACAACAAAGACCTGCTCGCGAAGGTCGGAGCGCACAAGCCTCCCCAGACCAAAGACGACTACATGAGCGTGCTCAAGGAGCTCAAGGCCAAGGGCATTCAGGGCTCGTGGGTCTCCCCGTTCCTGTTCACCGGCGTGCTCCAGTTCATGTCACTTCTCTGGCAGTACGGCGGGGACCTTTACAACAACAACACGACCAAGGCCACCTTCAACTCAGACGCCGGCGTCGAGGCCCTCAGCTGGATGGTGAGCCTGGTCAAAGACGGTTACAGCCCCAAGAACGTCGCCCAGGACGCGGAGTTCACCGCCTTCCAGAACGGCAAGAACGCCTTCACGTGGAACGGCATCTGGAACATACCCTACTTCGGCACGATAAAAGACCTGAACTGGGGCGTGGCGCCGCTGCCCAAGATCGGCCCGCATGGGGGCGCCTGGTCGAACACGCACCAGTTCGTGATGATGACCCAACAGAACCCGAACCCCCACAAGCAGGCGGCCTCCAAGTATTTCATAAACTGGATCAGCCAGCACTCTCTTGAGTGGGCCAAGTCGGGCAAGATACCGGCCCGTAAGAGCGTCAGGGACAGCCAGGCCTTCAAGCAGGGGCTCCCGAAGGAGGCCGAGGTAGCCAAGGAGCTTCCCTACGTCCACT
>CADDZK010000456.1 GCA_902812425.1 Actinomycetota bacterium | reverse complement strand
GTGGTGAGTGCTCGACGAGCAGCACCTCGT
The DNA here is from genome assembly GCA_902812425.1 of Actinomycetota bacterium. GTDB lineage: Bacteria > Actinomycetota > Rubrobacteria > Rubrobacterales > Rubrobacteraceae > Rubrobacter_D. Next base: position 2,883 of record CADDZK010000456.1, on the reverse strand, counting down.
GGCCGGATTTCTGCAGCCAGTAGGCGAGCGTCGGACCGGCGATCCCTCCACCCGAGACGAGTACCTTCATGACACTACCTCCCGTTGGGTCGTATTCGTTTGCCCGTTGAGAGGACCACGCCCGTTCGTTTCGCCTCTGGGACGGAAAGCAACCAGACTAAAGGACTCGGCGAACTGCTGGCGCTCTTCCTCCGTCCCATCCAGTGGATAGGCAAATACCCTAGCGAAGACTCGGAAGGCAAGCGGGTGAAGGCTCGCGTAGTCACAGATGACAGCGTGATTCTCCTCTGGGGCCAGAAACCTATGCTCTGGCACGTAGCGCTCACCTCCGGTACGGACCTCCAGCGCAGTAGCCGCCTCTATGTTGCGGTACCAGTCAGCCTTCTCACCCCAGCCCGAGAGCACCACACTCTCCCGGGTTACCGCATCGTGACGGACCACCTCCAGCACCGTCTCTCTGGGAAGCCCACTCTTTCGCCCCCTGTGGACGAGCAAGAGAACCCTGTAGCCCAGCACCCTTCCAAGTCCGAGGCGATACAGGAAGATGGGCAGGCGGAACGCGAACCGCACAGCCCCGGTAGGCCTCGACAAGAATGGGCCAGGGTTTCTCGATACCGAATGGGAAACATCTCTCACGTCGATAGCTCCTTCCAGATCCTCCTCTTTACGGGCGCTCCCTGATCAGTCCTTCGATGAGCAACCGCACGGAAGCCTCCATCTGCTCCCCGGCGGGAACCGCCTCGGGGTCGAAAGCCCACAAAAGCGTCACCCCTTCGAACAGGGAGATGATCGTTACGGCTACGTCTCCGGCATCCACCTCCCGGAACTCGCCGCGCTCTATCCCCTCCCGGACGACCGCTTCAAGCGCCTCTCTGTACTCCTCGAAGTAACGCCTGACGAAACGCTTAACCGCCTCGTTGCGCGCCGCAACAGCGTAGAACTCGAACCAGACCGGCAGGAGCACGGAAAGCCGCTCGACCTCCTTAGACATCCTCCTGCTCAACCCCACGATGCGCTCGCCAGCCGAACCCTCGCTGGTCAGTGAAGCCTCCAGATCCCTCCTCCCCCAAGCGAAGATCCGCTCCAGTAGAGCCCTGATCAAGGCGTCCTTGCTCCGGTAATAGAGGTAGAGCGTGCCCTTGGCCAGCCCCGACTCCCTGGCCACGTCATCCATGCGCGCCCTGTGAAAACCTAGGCGGGAGAACACAGAGGTCGCCGCGTCCAGGATCTGAGCCCTTCGCTCCTCGCTCACGTCCGGCCGCGGCGCCACAAGACCTCCCGATAATAGATGACTGACTGGTCGGTCGCGTAAAGAATAGCGTGAACGAGCTGCCGAGTCAAGCCTTCATTTGTCGGACACACGAACTCGGCCACAAGAAGCGCACCCTGTGGCTTCGACCGAGCCTGGCAAAAACCGAGAAATTCTCCGCCGTCCGCGTGCCCGAAGAATATACGCCACGGTGGAAGATTATGCGGCCAGGGTTGCTAACGGTAGCAAGCCTAAGTAACAAAGATGGCTAAAGTCGGCCGATCCGGGCCTACCACGAGCACCGGGCCCCCCTTCCGGGACCACGTCTGGTCGCTCCGACACCCCACAAGCCCCGTTCCTATGCAGGATCATGAATTGCGGACAATTGGCTTTCTACGAAGTTGGCTCGGGGAGGCTATATGGTGCTCAACAGAGATTTTTGGCTGTTATCGGTGGGTCAGCAGCCCTCATGCAACGGTACAGCATTGATCTGTCAAGGGCGGGAGGGCGCTATTCACCTGAGTGCGTGGAAAAGAAAGATTCTCGGAACTGCGCCTGACGGGGTTCTGGGAAGGTTCGCTCACAGGGCTACAGAGGGGTCCAATCGACCAGGTTCGGGGAGTAGAATATCCGCATGGATAAGACGCCTCACACAGATCGTACCCCATCCTCTCGGCAGAACAGGCCGCTACTGCTGCTCGCCGTCGTAGCCGTCCTGGCAGCGGGTGTCGCGCTGGCGCTGCTGCTTGCCTCAGTGCCTCCGGGAAACGATTCTGCTGAAGCTGGCTTCGCCCGCGACATGATCGTCCACCACGCCCAGGCTGTCCAGATGGCAGAGATCGTCAGGGATAAGACCAACAGCGCAGATATGAGGCTCCTTGCCGCGGACATCTCCCTTACCCAGCAGGCTCAGATCGGCATCATGCAGGGCTGGCTAGGGGTGTGGGGCTTGCCCATCACCGGTGATGAGCCTGCTATGGCTTGGATGGGTCACCCGGTGGAAGGCCCCATGCCAGGTATGGCAGCTCCAGATGAGATCGGCAGGTTGAGCGAACTCCCCCCAGACAGGGCAGACGTTTTGTTCTTGAGGCTCATGATCACTCACCACGAGGCGGCCATACCGATGGCACAGGCGGTCCTGAAGCGTACCGACGAGCCCGAGGTCAGGCAGCTCGCCAAGGCCATAGAAAACTCCCAGAAGGCAGAGATAGAGACCATGAAGGCCTTGGTGGATGAGAAGGTGGGCAACTCCGCAGAGGTAGATCTCAAACCGGCCAACGGCTCATCGACGACGGGAACGGCGACTCTCTCGAAGGCACATGGCGGTGTGAAGGTCGTGCTTGAGGTCTCCGGTCTTCCCAAGTCGCAGAAGATGTATTTGGCGCACATACATCCCGGTACCTGCACCGAGGAAGCAGAGGGTGGAGAAGAACACGATCACTCCCACCACGAGCACGGGGCTTCCGAGGAGATCGAGTATCCCCTCACGCCGGTGGAGCCGAATGCGAAAGGCGATGGGACTAGCACGACCGTAGTTCACCACGTCACGCTCGAAGGTTTGCTCTCTGGCGATCCCAAGCACGTCAACGTCCACAAACCAGGCTCCGGGGAGCCACCGCCAGTGACGTGCGCCA
>CADDZK010000455.1 GCA_902812425.1 Actinomycetota bacterium | reverse complement strand
GCCTCCATGGTGCGCGAGCTGCTCGGCGGCGTAGGTCCCGAGGCCCTGACCGAGACCACCTACGCCCTCTACGAGCGCAGGACCGCGGACGCCCTGCGCATCCTGGACCGCCTCTCGGGCGGGGGGAAGGACCTCGGACAGTTCGTCAGTGAGCTTCTCGCGCACCTGCGGAACCTGATGCTCCTCCCGCACGCCCCCGAGGTCGCGCTCGCCGGGGTCGGGGCCGACGAGAAGGCCCCACTCGAAGAGCAGGCGAGCACCATCCCCACGGCCGAGGTCGTGCGGCTTGTCGAGGCGCTGGGCGACTCCCTGGGCCGCATACGACGCGGCGGAGACCCGAAGCTGGAGCTCGAGCTCGTCTTCCTCAAGCTCACCCGCGACTACGTAGAACCGGATATGGAGGCTCTCCTCAGCCGCCTGGAGACGCTGGAGAAAGCCATGCAGAACGGGGGCGTCGCCACGAACCCTCCGAGGTCCGCCGCTCCAGAGAACACCGTGAAGGCCGCGCGCGGGGGGTCCCAGCCAGCAGAGCGGGAGCCCGCTCGGGAGGCTGTGCACTCTGATGCGCCGTCCGGCGAACCTAGGGAAGCAGGCCCTGACGACCAGCAGGAGACCGCGGTGGACCTCGCCGCCGAGTGGACTGCGATCATGGGCGAGCTCAAGCGCCGCCGTCAGGCGCTCACGGCCGCGGTCTACGGCGAGGCGCGCGTCGAGGGCTTCGACGGCAAGGTACTGCGGCTCGTCTACCCCGGGGAGCAGAGCTTCCACGTCGGGATGGCGAGAGATCAGGGGCACCTCCAGAAGCTTGGCGAGGTCCTCGAAGAACGTCTCGGCACAAAGCCGCGCTTGGAGGTTCGGGCCGCTGGCGGGGAGACGGCCGCCGCGAGCGTGGCTACTGCGGAAGAACCACCCCCGACGGCCGCTCCGGTGGAACAGCGCACGCGAGATCCCCAACCGGCGCCGGAAGAGAGGCCGCCGGAGGCAGGGGACACGAATGGATCCGACGGGACAGCCGCCGAGAGCATCGGGCCAGCAGAGACGGGGGACGGCATAATCGGCAGCCAGCGCGAGGTCTTCGAGATAGCGCGAGAGGCCGGTCTGTTCGACGAGAGCGAGGGCGAATAGAACTGGCGGGTCTACTCTGTCAGCAGCGTAGATCCTGTCTCTAGCCGCGCCTAACGTGTCCCGAAGTCCACGGTGTACATGCTGACGCCGTCGGTGCCCTTATAGTTGCCTGTGGAGACGCCTATGCCGATCTCGCGGAACTTGCCGTTGAGGATGTTGTGCCTGTGATCAGGGCTCTTCATCCAGGCTCGCATTCTGCTCTCCGGCTCGCCGTAAGTACCGCTACCGAGGGCGATGTTCTCGCCGACCATGTAGAAGTCGTTGCCTTGCGGAGTGTAGCCGAAGCGCTTGATGCGCTCGTCTGCGGTCTCGCCGCGGCCCTTGGTGTTGTGCGAGAAGTAGTCTCTGCGGATCATGTCCTCAGAGTGGCTGCGCGCCGCCTTCTCCAGGGCCGGATGCACGCAGAAGGTAGGAAGGTTGTGCTTCCTGCGGACCTCGTTGTGCAGGGCGAAGGTCTTCTTCTCTTTGGCGTCGAGGAAGATCTTACCCCCTCCGCACCTGTTCACCTTGCCGCCCGCCGCCGTTGCGCTCTCCTGGTCGGCGACGATGAAGCCTATCGCGGCCACGGTCGCAAGGAGCACGCAGACGGCCAGGATCACAACACGTCTCATGGCACCATGATCTCTTGATAAGGCTGTGCCGTCTTCTGACGATGGGGTGGGATGCATCGGGGAAGCCTCCTTTCGGTAGCTCGGCTGCCTCTCTTTCGAGAGGTCCGTGGCTTTGCGTCCCCACCTCACGGTGGGTTTGCCTTTTCGTGGACCTTCCCATTCTACCCTGACTTCGCTCATATGAAACAGCGGTGACGCTCTACGATGCACTCAGCGGATGCCCGCGAAACAGAGAAGGCGGTGGGTGAATCGACGGGTGCGCTCGCCGCTCGAACGCTACCCTGTCGTGGAATTTTGCGGCGGGGGAGGCGCAAGCTCCTAAGATGCCTCCTCTATTCCCTGCGCCCGTCCGTTCACCCGAGAATAGGGGCGAGCATTTGCGGCGTTTCGTGGACCGTACGGGACCGACCCCTCCAAGGGCCGGCACCTTTCCGCCCGTTCGACTCCGTGGCGAATTCTACGAACTTCGCCTGTAGGATATTCTCTCTTGCGCGAAGCGTACGACCAGGATATCAGTGGCGAAGTTCGCAAGAGGGGAGGCCCTTGGAGTATGCCTACAAGAAGTAGGATCTCGAGCGAGGATAGCTATACGGCAGGGACGGCAACCTCCCCTGGCGAGCGGGTGAGGCGGTGGTTCCGGGTGCCACTGATCGCTGCCGCGCTGCTCGCCGTTCCGGTTATCGTCGTGCAGGAGTCCGACCTCGGCGGCCTTTGGGAGTCCTTAGCCCTGGTCTTGGACTGGGGCATCTGGGGGGTATTCGCAATCAACCTGATCGTCATGCTGGCCGTCGTCCCGGATCGGCGGCGATGGTTGTTCGACAATCCGATAGACGTGTTGATAGTCGTGCTCACCCCACCGTTCCTCCCGGCGACGATGAAGATCGCGCGGGTGCTGCCCGTCGTGAGGCTGGTATGGCTCCTCGTCCTGGCCAACCGCATGCGTGCTCTCTTCTCCTTGAATGGGCTACGCTACGCGGCCCTGATCGTCTTCACCGTCGTGGTCGGCGGCGGGGTGATCTTCGTCGCCGTCGAGCCGGGCCAGCACTTGAGCGCGTGGGACGGGCTGTGGTGGGCCGCTGAGACCGTGACGACCGTGGCCTACGGCGACATCTACCCCACGACGGCCCTGGGGCGCATAGTCGCCACCGTCGTGATGACCACGGGTATCGGGTTCGTCG
>CADDZK010000454.1 GCA_902812425.1 Actinomycetota bacterium | reverse complement strand
ACAATGGAGTTTATGGTGAATGGCTCTGAGTACACCAAAGATGAGATAGCCCGACACGGGCGCGAAATCTACGAGCGAGACATCCGCTCCGAGGTCGAGCGCGACCACGACGGCCGCTTTCTAGTCGTGGACATCACGACCGGCCACTACGAGATCGCCGACGATGAGTTGACCGCTTTCGATAGGGCTGAGGAGAAGAACCCGGACGGCACGTTCTTTCTGCTGCGCGTCGGCCGCCGCGCTGCCCACCGTCTTGGCGGGCGGCTGTTTAGCAGCGCTGGTTGAGCGAAGGTAATGCGTGGCCGCGTAGTCGCAGATGGCAGTGAAGCCGTATTGTCTGTGCGCGTCTTCGATCCCGGTCGAGGTGGCACTCAGGCCGACGTACAGGCCGTGATAGACACCGGCTTCACGGGGTACATCACGCTTCCTGCCCGGCTGGTGAGGTCCCTGGCGCTTCCCGAACTTGGTTCAGAGGAGTTGGTGCTTGCTGACGGCAGCACAGAGATCGCTTACGTTCACCGTGCAACTGTCGAATGGCATGGTCGCCCTCGCACGGTCCCGGCGCTCGCCATTGGAGGTGAGCCCCTAATCGGCATGGCCCTGCTGGCGGGCAGCCGCCTCGAGATGGAGGCCGTTCCCGGCGGAGAGGTCGTCATCGCAGAGCGTTAGCGTTAGGGATCGAATCTGTAACGACCAGCGAGACGCAACGCCGCCAGGTACTTAAGACGGAGGGCCGGAAGCCCCGGCACGCCTCTCTGATCTTCCGGATACGCCGCGAATCCACCGTTAGGTCAGGAAGAATTCCAAGCGAGAAAGGGAGCACCTGAGGCCTTCGGAGACCCGGGACGCCTAACACAGGCACCCACGATGTGGGGGTAGCGCGCCTGGACGTTTTCTGTATAATGCTCTCACTCAGCTTCCTCCGCGTCGCGCGGGCCGGTCTTCGCCGTCCCGTTGCCAAGCACCCGCGATCCACTAACCAACGCAACGCGCGCGTCCGTTTCGTCGGCTTCGCCGCGCTCCGCGCCCCGTCTTGCCTCCGGCGTTGCCTCCGGCGGGATTCACGGCAGCGGGACGGCCCAGGGTCGTCCATCGCCGCGCTCCGCGCCGGTCTCGTCCATGTCGGCGCTCCCTTATCGACGTTCGTATTTCATTACCTGTCGCCCCTACGATATACGACACACCGTTAGGCCCATCCGACCGCCGGGCCGCGTTGCCCCCTCCCGGCGCGGCCCGGCGCCCTTCACGTCCGAGCGGCGCGAGCGCCCCGGGAGAGACCCTTGCGCTCTTGCGGCCTACTGGCCCTACGAGGACCTCGCGCGGGGCGACGAGGGAGACCTCTCCTACCGCTACGAGACGGTCCCGGCTACTGCCGATCACCCCGCCGGCAAAGACCACGAGCGCAGTCGCGTAACCACGCAACACGAGGGAGGTGCGTGCCCGTGAGCGACCGCGGGGATCCCAGGGCAGACAATTTCCGCAACCGGAGGCTCGTCGTCGTGTGCGCCGTCTTCGCGTGCGGGTCGCTCCTCGCCATCCTCTGGGCGGCCCTGGGCCCGCAGGAGCCCGCCTCCACCCAGCAGAGGGAGCACATCCCCCACTCAGACGCGCCGCCGGGGGTTATCGAGGCCCGCGTCCACTACGACTACGACGTCTACGACAGGCCCCGCCTCGTCGGGGTCTCGGAGAACGTCTTCCTTGGTCGCGTGATCTCGAAGATCGGCGAGAAGCCCGTGAAGACCACGATCCCCAAAGACCCTGGCCGGCCATTCGCCCAGTTCCAGGTAGAGGTCCTGAAGTCCATAAAGGACTCGGGTCCCCGACCACTTCGTGCCGGAGAGTCAGCCGTCGTCGCCCAGGAGGGCGGTCACAAGAACGGCAAAATCTACGTCCGGGTCGGCGAGGCCTGCGGCGCAGAGAAGCAAGATAAGCCCCTCGAACCCGGCCGCGAGTACGTCTTCGCCACCTACTGGGATGGGGACCTCGGCTGGCACTTCCTCACCGCCCAGCCCGCCGCGGACCACCCTGTAGAAGAGGCCAGCCGCGCCGCCATCCTCGCCAGCTTCCGCGAGGCGGCCGAGGAGCAGGTCAATACCCTAGTAGGCGAGGCGCCCCCGTGTCCACGCAGATGAGGAAGATGATGCGGCCGTCCGTCGCGCCCGTGACGCGCAGGCGCGAGCGCCCGAGGGGCCCGCCGGACTCCGGAGGACAACCAGGGATCCCCAGAGTTTGAAAACGACCGAGAACGAAAGGACGCACCGCAGTGGATAAGTACACCCGACCGACGCTACGCAGGATGCTCGTGCTCCTCGCCCTGGCCGCGCTCATGCTTCTCGCTTGCGCCGCCGCAGCTTTCGCCGCCGTAAACCATCGTCCCTACGCCAACCCCGACACCTACTCGACGCAGGAGGATATGCTCTTCTCGGTCCCGCGCGCGAGCGGCGTCCTGATGAACGACCGCGACCGTGACGGCGACAGGCTGATCGCTAAGCTCAACCGCGCCACCGACCACGGCACGATCTCATTAAACCGCGACGGATCGTTCATGTACGATCCCGCAGACGACTACCACGGCACAGACTCCTTCGGCTACAAGGCCTGCGAGGCGGCCCACCCGCGGGTATGCTCCTACGGGGTGGGCGTGAAGATCGACGTTAGGTCCGTCAACGACGCGCCCGTCGCCGCAGGCGATCACCTCCGCGCCAAGAGGAACCACGTCAAGAAGCTCTCCGCCCCCGGGCTGCTGGCCAACGACACCGACACCGACGGCGATGCCCTCCACGTCGCGGGCTACACCCAGTCGCGCCACGGCCGGGTCTACGTCGGGTCGGGCGGCAGCGTGCGCTTCGTTCCCCACAAGAACTTCTACGGCAAGACGTACTTCCGATACTGGGCGGCCGACGACCAAGGCGCAAAGGACGCCGGCCTCGTGAT
>CADDZK010000453.1 GCA_902812425.1 Actinomycetota bacterium | reverse complement strand
ATATATAACCTTGCCAAGGTTGGGGATAAGAAGGCATCCTTCGATCCCCTGAGGGAGGAGTAAGACTTCTGAACAGGAACCAAAGAGCGGTAGCACGCCAGCTTGCATTGGCAGCTTACCTGCTGTCAAGCGGTGGCCGGGCGAAAGATGAGGCCTCCCTCAGGGAGAACCTGCCGCCCTACGCCGAGATCTACGACACCTCCCTGGCAGAGCATGGGAACGTAGATCACGCAAGCGACGCCCTGCGCAAGCAGCTCTACAGGGACGCAGAGGCGCTCGCAGAGGCAGGCATAACGGTAGAGATCGAGGGGACGCGGCAGGGCCGCCTCTACCGCCTCCCACCCAGCGGCTTCTCGCCGGTCGAAGTAGATCTCACCAACGAGGAGAGCGCGGTCCTCGTCGGGGCTCTTAGGGCCCTAAGGAGAGACTTCCCATACGCGGGACCCTTGCGCCTAGCCATAGCTAACCTCATCGGCGCGGCGTCCGCGGGTACGCTCCGCAGAGGAAACGAGAATGAGGACAGCTTAACCTTGGCCGCCGTCGCCACCAGAGACGACGAGGCGGTGGCCGGACGAGTAGCATTGCTCGAGAGCGCCGTCTCCAGGCGCAAGAGGGTGTGCTTCGACTACTACTCCATCTCAAGGGACGAGACCTTAATGCGAGAGGTCGAGCCCTATACGCTCTCGTTGCTCGACGGCTCCTGGTACCTGACCGGGCGGGACGTTGGCAGGGAGGCTGTCAGGCAGTTCAGGCTCTCCCGCATACAGGGTCGCATCGTCCTCGCGACGAAGCGCGACAGCAAGGACTTCGAGGTACCACGAGACTTCGAACGCCGCCTCGCAGGAGCACGAGCCCCGTGGCAGCTCGGGGAGCCCAACCGGACCGCGCAGATCCGAGTTCCGAAAGAGATCTTCGACGCGGCGCGTGCATCCTACGGGGAGGCCGTGTCCCTCCTGGAAGAGAACGGGTCGGCGGTCCTCGTAACGCGCTACTCCGGAGAGCGCCAGCTGGCTGGCTGGATCCTCTCACTCGGCGAGGACGCAGAGATCCTGTCCCCGGGCTCTCTCGCAGACCTGGCGGTAGACGGCCTCGAGCGCCTCGTAGCGGCTCACGAGAGGGAACAGGCGTGAGTACAGTCAAACCGGAACCCCTGGCCCTCGAAGTAGCACTCGCCCACTACGTCGCCTCCCTGCCCGAGGGCAAGAGCGTGGCCCTGGAGGAACTCGCTGGTGAGCTCGGGTGTTCCAAAGGTGAGCTGCACAGCGCCCTCGAGTCGGTGATAGAGGTAGAGGACAGGGATCTTACCACCATATCCGGGGTCGTCATCGAAGACGGACGGTTGGTAAAGTACCTGCACGGCGGTTACGGGAAGGACTTCCGTAAGCCCGTGCGGCTCTCCCCCGTGCAGGGACGGGCCATGCTCCTTGCACTGGACCTCGTATCCAAGGCAGTGGACCCGGGTATCCTCGAGGAGCTGCGGGGCAAGGTACTAGCTGCCGTTGGACGCGAGATCCCTCGTGTCGAAGCAGACACCGTCGGCGGGGACACTGATGTCTCCGAGGCGATAGACCAGGCCCGGCAGGAGAGGCGCGTACTGGAGATCCGCTACCCCTCGGGTGGTGATATAAAGAGCCGCCCCGTCGAGCCTCTACTGATGTCCAGCATCGATGGCGTCTGGTACCTGAACGCCTACTGTCGCTACGTAGACGCTCCTCGCCTCTTCCGCCTGGATCGCATCCTCGTAGCCAGGCTGACCGAAGAACGCTTCGAGGAGCGCAAGGGCCTCGAGCTCAAGACGGCCTTCGAGGATATAGATCCGCGCACCTACGCTGCGAGGCGCGCAGTCGTGCGCTTCTCCCCTGCGGTTGCCCGCTGGATGGAGGAACGTCCCGAGCTCGACCTGCTCGAAGAGCGCGATGACGGCTCTGCCGACTACGCCCTCTACTACACGGACCCAGGTTGGGCCGCGAGGAGGGTAATGCGCTACCTCGGCGAGGCCGTCGTCCTGGAGCCGCAGGAACTCAGGCAAGAGATCCGCAGACAGGCCTCTGCCATGCTAGATAGATACGAGAACCGATGATGGCAGCCCTCGACCTCAACATCGACCAGCTCAGGGCTGTCGAGCATTCTGGTGGGCCGCTGCTCGTGCTGGCCGGTCCAGGGACTGGCAAAACAGGGGTGCTCGTCGAAAGGATCTCGCACCTCGTGGGGGAGAGGGATGTCAGGCCCGAGCGCGTGCTCGCCCTGACGTTCTCGCGCCGGGCCGCCGACGAGATGCGCGCCCGCGTCACGGACCGATCTCCCGAGGCGGAGAAGGTGGAGGTGCGCACGTTCCACTCGTTCGCCCTCTCCGTCGTCCGCCGCCACGCTGGCTCTTTGGGCCTGCGCAGCGCACCTGAGATCGTCCCAACCAACGAGCAGTGGGCGCTCGTCTCGGACATACTCGGCACTGAAGACCCCGAATACTGGGGCCTCCCGCCTGGCGCCTTCGACAGGCCCGCCTCGGTGCGCGAGGTCTACGACCTGATGCTCCGCGCCCAGGAGTACCTCCTCGGACCAAAGCGTCTGCGCGAGCTCGGTGAGAGGACGGTAAGACCGTACCTCGTACGGGCCGGGGACGTGCTGGAGAGATACGGCGACCGCTTGAGGGGGACTGCGAAGGCGGACTACGAGGGTGTCGTGCAGTACGCCCTCAGGCTCCTCAGGCCAGGTGGCCGGACGGCAGAGGAGATCTCCGGCCTCTACGATCATGTCCTTGTAGACGAGTTCCAGGACACGAACCGCAGCCAGATGGAGCTATTGCGGAGGCTCATGCCAGGGGAGAGCCCGAACGTGTTCTGCGTCGGGGACGACGCGCAGAGCATCTACGGTTTCCGGGGAGCCCGCATCGAGAACGTCCGCGAGTTCGGGGAGAGGTTCCCCGGCGCCCGCGAGATTCACC
>CADDZK010000452.1 GCA_902812425.1 Actinomycetota bacterium | reverse complement strand
CTCCGAGACGGCCTCGTGGTCATACAAGACGTCCTCGACCTCGCGCCCCGAGACCAGAATGCCGCCGGTGTTTATGACGTCCTTGACACGGTCCACGACGTAGAGGTAGCCCCCCTCATCCATGTAGCCCAAGTCGCCGGAGTGGAACCAGCCGCCCGCGAATGCTTCTTCGGTCTCGTCGGGCTTGTCCCAGTAGCCGACCATGAGCTGCGGGGAGCGGTGCACGATCTCCCCGTTCTCGCCGGGCGGCACGTCGTTCATCTCCGGATCCACCACGCGCGTGCGGACGTTGAGGATGGGCTTGCCGGCGGAGGTGGGTCGTTCATCGTGCTCCTCGGGCTTGAGGATGGTGGCCAAAGGCCCGATCTCGCTCTGGCCGTAGCCGTTGTAGAGCCTGGCGTTGGGCAGGCGGCGCCTTAGGTCGTTGAGAACGGGCACGGGCATGATAGAAGCACCGTAAAGGAGCTTCCGGAGGCTGGAGAGGTCATGCCGGTCGAAGGCGGGGTGCCGCAGCAAGGAGATGTAGACCGTCGGCGCAGCGAACATGCTCGTGATGCGCTTCTCCTCTATGGCCCGGAAGCACTCCTCGGGCAGGGGTGCCGGGAGCAGGTGCGTCGTGGCGCCGACGAGCAGGTGCGGCATGACCCGGCAGTGCATCGGCGCCGAATGGTAGAGCGGCAAGGCTTCCAGGGTGCGGTCCCCGCGCTCGATTTCGCACGCGAGGATGCACGACGCGTAGTGCGCGAGGAACGCCCGGTGCGTCATCATCGCTCCCTTGGGTGCAGCCGTCGTCCCGGAAGTGTACAGAAGCTGCACGACTTTCTCCTCCGAAACCCCGGCGTCCGGCTCCGCCACGTCGCCCCGCTCATCGCGGGCCATCGCGAGCAGGTCCACACTCTCCTCCCCGCCGTGGAGGGTCCCGCCGATCTCGGCTTCCGCCCGGTCTCGCGCCGCGTCCGCGGCCTCTCGCAACGCGGGGTCGTAAAAGAGCGCCCTGGCGCCGGACTGGTTCAGGATGTAGAGCAGTTCCTCGCCTGTGAGGGCAAAGTTTACGGGGACGTGGATCAGACCGGCCCTCGCGCATGCGAGCCACAGCACCACGTACGCGTCCGAGTTGCGTCCGTACGCGGCGACCCGGTCGCCCTCGCGCAGGCCGAGACCCAGGAGGGCATTCGCGGCGCGGTTGGTGGCGGTGTCGAGCTCCGCGTAGGTCCAGGAGCGGCCCTCGAAGGTGAGGGCTATCTTTTCAGGGTTGCGGGCGACGGAGCGGGCGATGGCTTCGCCGATGTTGTCGCGGAGGCTGCGGGCTATCTCCTGTTGCATCGCGTTACTCCTATCTCATTGATGAGGTCGTGTAGTTCTTTAACTGCTCGCGCACATCCGTATTAGGAATAATAGGCACAACCTCCCGTTCTCGGCAACTCCCATATGAGTTGCTCCATTACCGAGAACGATGGCGCACTCCTTGGGCTAGCATATCGTCAGAACCACCTAATAATGGGTGCCTATTCTCTAGAGAAGGTTACCTAGATGACCAGGTAAGGGTACCTACAGCGGTAATCAAAACGATCGAACCACGGCACGGTATCCACAGTGCTCGAAGAAGCCCTGCGCGTCACGAGCGCCGACCGCCGAGATCGCCTGTCCCATCGCCCCTACCAAAGCCTCGCGAGTCCGCGCCTCGGCTTTGCGCAGGAGACTCTTGATCTTGGCGAAGGCTTCTTCCATGGGATTGAGGTCCGGAGAGTCGGGCGGTAGGTACAAGAGCTGGGCTCCCCGTTCCTCGACCAGCTCGCGTACCCTCTGTCCCTTGTGAGCCGCCAGGTTGTCCATCATGACGACCTGCTCGGCTTGCAAACTCGGGGCGAGCATCTTCTCGACGTAAGCCTCGAACACCTCGCGGTCGGTGGCGCCCTCCACCGCCAGGGACGATCCTATACCATCGACCGTCATGCTCGAACGCAACGTGGTGTTCGGTCCCCGGTTGCGAGGCACCGAACAGTAGGCCCTTCGCCCAAGGCGCGACTAGGCGCGCAGCGCCGACAGTGAGGGGTGCGTTACACCGAATGCAACTGCTCCAGTGCCCCCGCTCACCTTGACTGTCTCCTCGCGTTGAGACAGTCTCAGTGGAGGTGTGCTCGAGAGTGCTAGTCCACGATTCGACCGTAAAGTGCACTACTCCTTAGTTCCCATCTGCGCGAGGGGACGCCAGAAGTGCGCTTCGGGCCGGAGGTCCGGCATTGGAGCTTCATCCGTGAGAGCGCATGTTTATTCAGAAGCCAATATGTTGTGAGCGCTGACGTGGATGTCTAGGGTACGAAAGCTGACTGCCCGGAGTGCTGAGTGGCAGGTTCATACAGGATGCTGGATGCGAACTTCTGATAAGACCCCTTCCACGCACTCCGTGAATAAGGCGGCTGTCAGTCTGCCTTCTCGACCTTGGAGGATGTTTCGGGACGCAGCCACAAAGACACGTGTGCGGGTTGCATGGTCTCCCTGACTACACCCTCAAGATCACCGCTCAACGCTTCTAAGTCCGTCTCGTCCCTCAGCCTGGCGGAGAAGCTTTCCAGGGTCTTCCTGACATCGTACTTGCTCCTGTAGAAGCGCCTATCGATGAAAGCTTGGATACGCCTCCTTAGGGGGTTGAACAGGGCCGCTATTAGGAGCGTCGAGGCGACCACGGCGAGCCCGTTGCCCTCCCCCATCACCGGCGAGAGCAGTCGCTGCAGAGCAGTCACGCCCCCAAAGTACAAGAGCGCGAGCGTCGCGGTGAGCGTGGCGTAGACAAGGGTGCGGTTTATCACGATGTCGATGTCGTAGAGGCGGGAGCGCAGGATCGCTATGCCCGTGAATATCGGCAACCCGAGCAGGCCGATGATAATGAGCGAGATGCCCACCTCCTCGATCCAGACGGAGATGACCCCGCCCACGAAGACGGCGCCCACGACGACCGCGCCCCC
>CADDZK010000451.1 GCA_902812425.1 Actinomycetota bacterium | reverse complement strand
GGCGTCTGGTTCGACCCCGAAGTCGGGAACGACCCGCGCTGGCAGAAGCGCTGGATCAGCACGGACAGAGTAGAGCTGCACGTTACACCGACCAGGATCGTACTCCTGAGGCGCGGAGGCGCGAGGAGCCCGGCGACCCGCTAGTAGGGTATAATTCAAGCGGTCTGGGCCGTCCGACCCGTCGCTGCGCTATAGGGCTTTTGGCCCGTGGCGTAGAGCAAAGTCCGGACTCGTAGCAGAGGCCGCTCGGGCCAAGAACCCGAGGGACGGAAGGCGTAAGCCCTCCGTCACGTCAAGTGCAACAGAGAGCAGACCAGCCGATGGATCTGGCAGTTCCGCTGCCGATCACAGGTGATGGGTGAAAGGGTGGGGTAAGAGCCCACCGGCGGTATCCCGCGAGGGGCCGGCCAGGTAAACGACCGGTGCGAGCAAGCCAAATTGTCCGGACGCCTGGCGCGTCCGGCTGGTAGGTGCAGCTTCCCTAAGGGGAGCCCGGGGATTCCCCGGAGATGGATGGCGGGATAGAGCAGAATCCGGCTTATGGGACGGCCCAGACCCTTACATATGCTGAATGTGGGCGTCGAGGTGGTTGTTTGACCCTAATCCATACCCTAACGCGGCTCGCCAGATGCATTCTGACTATTTGCACCATGGTAGGCGGGAAGCCGGAAGTGGTGCTGGTTCAGTTCGTGGGGAATTGTCACAATGGCGATTAGACTTACGGCATGACCGTGTCCGAAGAACGCCAGTGCTGGCTGCGTGCGGAATTGGACAGACTTGAGGCCGAATGGCAGGCCTGCGAGGGCAACCACGTTATGGCTAGGATCAGCGCCTTCCAGAACAGCTGTCACGTCTTTATCGGCAACCACAGAGAACTGAAGCGGTTCCTCGCCTACAAAGTCGAACCCTCGGTGGCCGCGGCCATGTGGGAGGTGACTCATCGCGAACGCATCGATCATGCGAGATGGGAAGCTCTTCGGCTCTTCCACAACTACGTTGCGTCCGCACTCTCGCTGGTTGCGTGACGCGCAGGTTCATGGACAAGAACTATGCCGGCACCGCCTTACTTGACGAGTATCGAGCGAGCATACTCAACACCTTCGATGAAGCGCCGCTACACCGCTTTGTCCAAGGTCTGCGTGTCTACACGCTTCACCGACGCCTGCCCGCCATGAGGGTAGTTATGAGGCGCGACGACGGGGGCACCGACCTCGACAACTACTTCGAGCTGTATGTGGACGAACTGAGGAAATGGAAGAAGTGGCACAGCGCAGCTAAACGGTATCTTGTTAATGTAGACGAGAAGGTGAGGCTCTCAAGCATAATAGACGCCTACACGCCCGTTGTTGCGGACTTTCATGAGTGGCTCGCTGGCCGTATGGGCGAAGAGCACGCTGCGACGCTGGAAGAACGCCAGACGAACTGGCAACGTCCTTTGCGTCAGACTCGACATTGGACTTCGCCCCTACTGTGAACGCCCTGATCACGACGTTCTACGAATCGATCTCGTTCTCTAGGGGACAGCAGCCGAACTGGGATTATCTTCGCGCTCTATTCGTCGGGGACGCCCAGATCATCGAGATCAAGTCGGGTGGGTCCGGTATCTGGAAAATAGATGGTTACATTTCCGATTTGCGGAGATCGGTAGACGAAGGTTCAGTGACCGAGGTATCCGAGGTGGAGACTGCCCGTAGGATTATTCCTTGCGGGGACATCGCACACGTTATTAGCACCTACGAATGCAGCTTCGCTGGCGATAGCGATCGTATCCAGGTAGTCCGTGGCGTTAACAGATTCCATCTCGCGAAGGGTAGTGCCAACAGGTGGGGCATCACGAGCCTACATTACTTTGATGAGAGCACCGAAACCCCTATCCCGGCAGAGTTGTTGCCCGAAGATAACTCTCGACGTTGAAAAGATGGGGTCGCGAACTGAAGTGCCTGGCAGGTAGAATGTTCGGTTAGCCTAAGCCTCCTGCGCCTCACCGCTCACGCCCCCACGCAAGCAGTTCCCGTCTAAGATACCCGAAGCGCACAGGCGTAATCGCGTGCTGTGGGAGCGAGGGGGCGATCTCCCTGAAGCTGGAGTAGGGGTGAGGTTCACCTGCGCCTAAGTATCGCGTAGGTCAGGATGCCCGACCCCAGTAGCAGCAGCGCCGCCGCAGGCAGAAGGATGGCAGGACCGCCAGTTCCTCCTAGCGGAACCGGAGTGGGGCTGGCCGAAGCCGAAGCCGTTATAACGTCTGCGCCCTGGTTGCAGAACCCCGAGGCGTGGATGCGGCTCTCTTCCCGCGAGAGGGGGCGATTCTCGTCTAGCTTCTTGTCTATCTGCGCGCACGGGTTTGAGTGCTCGGTGTTGGTGGCTTCGGTTTGTTTCGGTTTGTTCTCTAAGGCTTTCGACTGCTCTTCCTCCGTCGTGAAGTACCAAACCTTAGGCTGCAGACCAGCACGGTTCGGGTTCGGAGCAAGCCTGTTGCCTGCCAAGTCCTCTGCTTGGGTGCTGACCACCGCCTTGTAGGTGACCCCCCGCTTGAGCGCTCCCGGACTGAGGGTCGCTCTCTGCTTCCGCTAGTGGCGTGGTCCCATGCTTTCTCCCGGCTGAGGGATGACGCCAAGCTGCTGCATCATGCCAAGATTGTCCCCCACCGACCAGTGCTCCACTACCTTCTCATCGGCGATGCGTACGATATCGATGAGTTCAATGGACACCCGCCGGCCGGTTGGAGGGATGCCCATAAATTCGCCTCGATGGGTGCCATGAAACGTCTTGCGTGTGGCAACCTTGTCCCCTTCTGCGATCATGTCCTCCACGGTGAAGTAGGAGTCGGGGAAGGCTCCTCTGAACATATTCGTGATGATCTTGATCCCATCACAGTCTGCGGGCAGCCCAGGTGGGACGCTGTGGTTGACGAACTCCGGAGAGCAGATCTCGTCAATCAGGTCGATGTTGCCCCCGCTTTGGACCTCATCGACGAAGCGACGGAC
>CADDZK010000450.1 GCA_902812425.1 Actinomycetota bacterium | reverse complement strand
CACCTCGAGCATGAATCCCTCTTTGTAGTGGGGGTGGTAATACCGGCTCGACCCACGCCAACCCAGCATCGGGTTCTCCTCGTGGGGCTCGAAAAGCTCGCCGCCTAAGAGGTGGGCGTACTCGTTGGTCTTGAAGTCCGAGAAGCGCAATATGACGGGACGGGGCCAGAAAGCCGCAGCCAGCGTGCCGATCCCCTGCGAAAGCCTGTCGACGAAGAACTCGCCCTTGTCCTCGTAGCCCCGGGTAAGGCGCGAGACCTCGAGCTTGACCTTGGGCGGTAGCGAAGAATAGCGGGTGAGCGCCAGGGGGTGTACGCCTACCCAACCGGCGAAGACAAATTCCATGCGCGCGAGTCCGACGCCGTCGTTCGGGATCTGGGCGAGCTCGAAGACCCGCTCCGGGTTGGCCACATTCATCATGATCTGGGTCTTCGGGCGGCCCACCGCCGCGGGGTCCACCTCCGCGACCTCGTGCTCCAGGACGCCTTCGTAGATACGCCCGACCTCTCCCTCGCAGCACGATACGGTGACAGGCTCTTCGGTCCGGATGACCTCTGTCGCGTTTTCCGTGCCTACAACGGCCGCTATCCCGAGCTCGCGGGCCACGATCGCCGCGTGAGAGGTTCGACCGCCACGCTCGGTCACTATGGCCGAGGCGATCTTCATGATCGGCTCCCAGTCGGGGTCGGTAATCTCCGTGACGAGCACCTCGCCGCTACGGAAGCTCTCGATCTCGCTCGGATCCTTGAGCACCCTGGCTGGCCCGGTCGCGACCGCGTTGCCCACGGCGAGCCCCTCGGCTAGTACCCGCCCGCGCTCCTTGAGGCGGTGCATGCGGAGCTTCGGCGCCTGGCCTCCTCCGTGCACGGTCTCCGGGCGAGCTTGCAAGATGAAGAGTTCACCCGTCAGGCCGTCTTTGGCCCATTCGATATCCATGAACGTCTTCGCGGCGCGCTTGTGGGAGTAGTGATCCTCGATGGCCATAGCCCACCGAGCGAGCTGCAGCACGTCCTCGTCCGAGACGGAGAAGGCCTGTCGCTCTTCTTCTGAGGTGGGTACGTTCTCGACGAGACGATGGCCGCTCTCGTCGTAGATGAGCTTGAACTCCTTCGTACCTAGCCGCTTCCGAATCAGCGAGGAGTAGCCCTGTTCAAGCGTGGGCTTGTGAACGTAGAAGCCGTCGGGGACGACGCGTCCCTGGACTATGTTCTCGCCCAAGCCCCAGGTCGAGGTTACGAACACGACGTCGGGGAAGCCCGACTCTGTATCTAGGGTGAAGATGACGCCAGAGGAGGCCAAATCCGCACGGATCATCTTCTGCACACCCACGGAGAGGGCCACCTGAAAGTGATCGAAGCCCATATCCTCGCGGTAGCTAATGGCGCGAGGGGTAAAGAGGCTCGCGAAGCATTTCTTGACGGATTCTATAAGCTGGGCGTCGCCGTGCACGTTCAGGAAACTCTCCTGCTGGCCTGCGAAGCTCGCCGTCGGCAGATCCTCTGCGGTGGCAGAGGAGCGGACCGCGACGTCGGTGAGGTCCTCGCCGTAGCGGGCGGAGAGCTCCTTGTAGCTACGCAGTATCTCCATTTCGAGATCCTCGGGAAAGGTCGCGCCTATGATCGAGTTTTGGATCGAGCGGCTCGTGTGCCTCAGATCCTCAACGTCGTCCCTGTCGAGGTCGGCCATGGCTTCCCTGATGGGAGCCTCCAACTCGTTGGCTCGAAGGAAGTACCTGTAAGCGTCGGCTGTCACAGCGTATCCGCTTGGAACCGTAATGCCTAGCGAGCCGAGTTCGCGGGTCATCTCACCTAAAGAGGCGTTCTTCCCACCCACCAGCGGCACGTCCTCCATGCCGATGTCCGAGAACCACCGTATCCAGCGCGTCTTCAACATCTCTGTCAACACCTCCATCAGCTACGGCTATGGCCCCTGGATGATCCGTGGTCGCGGGGTCCTGCGGGGCTCCACCCTTCATATCCCAACTGTACTTGGGGGAGCCTTAACCGGCCTGAGCAGAATGCCCCAATTACCTGGTCAGGATTGACCATTAGCGCCACAGCCGCTCGTCAACCCGCACCGGCTTTGGCAACGCAGGCGTCTCCTTTCGCGGGCGAAGCTCATCACGGCGACGATTCCGCAGGAGCGCTCCGTGCCGTCCGTGGGACAACCGGCTCTCCTGTCGTGGTAGTCTGTGGCTTGGCCCCGAAGAGGCGCGAGTAGCTCGACCGCCCAGGCAACGATGGAAGCGCTGGAGGATGATCTGAAGGCAACACAAGTGGTCCTCACGCGCCCTCATCGTATCTTTCCCCGTGGGCTGGGCACCCAGCAGCTCTTCATCTCACATGCCGCCCCTGAAAACCTGGACTCCTTTGCCGCTAGCGCAAGATCTCCCTTGGCGGCCATCCTAGGACAGGAGAGCCCACGCTCGGGCGCAGTGTTCTTCGTCCAGCTCCAGTGGTCCCGTCTCTCCCGTTGCGAAGAAACGCGTCAGGAGCGTACCGACAGCGTAAAGGAAGAGACGTTGCATAGGTAGCCCTCCACGAGCTGCTAGAGGCCGAGGTGCTGAGGCACTCGACAGCCCCCGAGCAGCTCACGGCGTCGCTCAAGGGGATGAACCCGCAGTTTGAGGTCACGCCCGAAGGCGCGCAGCGGATCGTCGAGAGCTCGCAGCCTATCCACCGGACTACGCCTCGACGGCGTTCTAGGAAATCTGCTACCAGGGTCGTGGGGCCGATCGAGTGGTTGCTACTCTTGACAAAGAACGCGAGGCGGTAGAGTATTAATATACCCTACGGGGGTATCTACTGCTAGGCACGCAAAGGTGGTGAGATGAGCGTGATCGGCGGCTTGCTCGACGCCCTCTCCCTGGCCTTCGGGATGTTCTGGGAGATTCTCTGGGCCCTGGTGCTAGGCTTCGCCCTCTCCGCTGCAGTGCAGGCTGTTGTCTCCAAGGCGGAGATGACCCGACTCCTTCCCGACGACTCCGCACGCTCTCTAGGGA
>CADDZK010000449.1 GCA_902812425.1 Actinomycetota bacterium | reverse complement strand
CTTTGCACGGCGGAGGTCAGGGGTTCGAATCCCCTCGGCTCCACTCCGGAAATTCCTGCAAACGACGAGAAAATAGTAGACCCTAGTCACGTCTCATGCCCCTCAGGACAGCTACAACGGCCGAGGTGAGCACGTGATCAGAGGAAACGATCTCTCCGACGGCAGTAGATTCCGGCGATACTCGAGCTGCAGAGGGCCGCCTACGCGGTTGAGGCCGCCTTGATAGGCTTCTCCGAAATACCCTCTCTCGAGGATACAGTCGAGACGCTGGGGCGATGCGGCGAAACCTTCTACGGTTACTTCATCGAATGAAGGCTGGTGGGGCCGTTTCGTGCAACAAGGAGGACGGCACCCTAGACATCCACCGGCTGGTGGTACGCCCGGATCACTTTCGACGCGGGATCGGACGCTCCCTCGTAGTACACGTCGAAAAAGTTGCTGGGACTGTGGATAGGAGCATCATATCGACGGGCGCCAGGAACTCACGTGCCAGACTCCGGTACAAGCGTCTGGCGCTTCCGTGAGACGCTCCGCAGGAGACATACCGTATTCCTTCTCGCCTGACGGTAAACACATCTCCTTCCAGAGCACCAGGGACGGCAACTACCAGATCTACAAGATGAAGTCCGACCGCACAGCCGAGACGCGCTTGACCCACGATAGTTCCGTAGATGATGCCTTCTCCGCTTGGTCGCCGGATGGCAAGAAGATCTTGTCGAAGTAGTACCTCGTGAAGAAGAACGAAGTCGAGATCTACAGCATGAATACCAATGACACAGGGCTCGTAGACCTGACCAACAACCCGGCCTACGATACCGAGCCCGACTGGCAGCCGTTCCACACCATCATCCAGCCGTAGGTCCGCGCTGCGACAGCCGGAGGATCGGGCCGTGGGTCCCTAAGAAGGGGCTCCGGCCCTTCTTCATGCTAGTGTATGGAAGGGGTCTTCTCCGAAGTTCGTATGTACGGAGTTCTGAGAAGTCCGCTACCGCACGGCCTCGTAACGTTTGCCGTAACGACTGGGAGACGGTGCTGCTGTAGAGTGGCGTCGTGACGGAAGGAACAAAGGAACAGGGTCGAGGAGCCGGTGGGATAAGTCGCCGCATCGCCACCTGGCTGGCTTGGTCGCTGTGGGTGCTCTCTATCGCGTTGACGGCGCTGAGCCTCCTTCTCCTGGTCCTGATCCGCTCTCATCCAGGCACCCACATCTTCGACTGGTGGCTCGGCAACTCGCTGATCGTGATCGACGTGACCGTGGGAGCAATCGTGGTCTCCCGCAGGCCCGAGAACCCCGTGGGCTGGCTCTTGTGCCTCTCTGGCGTGGCCACTAGCACCAGCACCTTCACGTCCCAGTACGCCATCTATGCCCTGCTTGCCCAGCCCAACTCACTCCCTGCGGGCGAAGCGATGGCCTGGATCACCTCCTGGATGCTGCCCATAATGAATGGCGTTCAGGTCTTCTACCTGCTGCTGTTCCCTACCGGACGATTGCCGAGCAGGCGCTGGAGGTGGTTGGCTTGGCTGACGGTGGCTTATATCTTGGTGGGGGTGATCCTTTCTGCGTTCTCTCCTGGAGCGTACCTGGGTGCTCTTGGCCCGATACGCAACCCGCTCGGGATAGAGGGCCTCACCCAGTTCTACAAAGCGGTTTTGTACACCATGTCTCCTGCTCTGTTCGCGGCAGCAGTCTTCTCATTGTTCGTACGGCTGCGCCGGGCTGTAGGGGTAGAGCGTCAGCAACTCAAATGGCTTGCCTACGCAGCCGGGGGGCTTGCCATCGTCAGCATTCTTATCATCATCTCTATCGCGATAGACACACCACGCTGGTACGAGTGGGTTACAAATGCGATCGTCGTAGTCGTGCCACCGGGCATCCCCATCGCTATAGGCATAGCCATCCTTCGCTACAGGCTTTACGATATAGACCTACTCATAAACCGTACCCTCGTATACGGCTCTCTTACCGTCACGCTCGTCGCACTCTATTTCGGTGGCATAGTGGTGTTGCAGAGGCTCTTCGTGGTTCTTACTGGCCAGCAATCTACCCTCGCAGTCGTGGCATCCACCCTCCTGATATCGGCCCTGTTCAACCCGCTGAGAAGACGTATCCAGTCGTTCATAGATAGACGCTTCTACCGCAGCAAGTACGACGCGAGAAAGACCCTCGAGGCCTTCTCTGTCAAGCTCAGAGATGCGACGGACCTGGACGCCTTGAGCTACGAGCTGGCGGGGGTGGTGAGGGAGACCATGCAGCCGGCGCACGTCTCTTTATGGTTGCGCCCCGAGAAGGCGTTGAAAAGCGCACAGACGGACTAGCCGACGTCCTATTCACCTACCTTCGTGGAAGGGATCTTCTGCGAACTTCGCCATGATGGACTTCTCGGAAGTTTGATCTAAGAGAACATTTACTCCTGTATAACCGACTCCGCTGGCTGAGGGGTGGTTATAGGATCAGCGTGGCGATGTACGATCTTCCACTCGCCGTCTTCTTCTGGCCTGAAGATCATCGTGACCCTAAGAGTGATGGGAGTAATATCCTCACTTCCTCCTACCTTGGCTCTGGTCCGCTCCAAGCGCACGATGTAGGCAAGCTCATCGGTTACGTACTTCTCTATGGTATCGTAGCCAACTATCTCGCCATCTCTGAACTGCGATGCGGCACGCTGCCCGACTGCAGCGACCTCATCCCATCCACGCACGGGAGGGCCATAGGGGTTCGCGAGGGTTACGTCTTCTGTATGTGAGAACAGCTCGTTGGCAGGCTCGGCGTTACCTTTGACGAGTTCGCCTTGCGCTAGGTTAAATTGCTCGATGAGTTTGTCTACACTCTCTACGGCAGACATCCTGCTCGCTCCTTTCCTTCGATCCCCTGCGACCATCCTACGCTATTCACCGGAGTGCGTGGAAGGGTAATTCGCAGAAATTCGTCTGTCATGGGTCTCTGGAAGCTCTTGGGTTCTCCGGCTACTTCTGGGCATCGTCTGGGCGCGCGGCGGCCGAACGCACCGCCGC
>CADDZK010000448.1 GCA_902812425.1 Actinomycetota bacterium | reverse complement strand
GCGCTCTTTGTCTCGTTCCCTCTCAGCCTGCTTGGCCTCGGCCTCGGCTTGCCTTGTTTTCTCCCTCTGTGCCGCTTCCTCGGCGGCACCCTTCCTCTGCTGGGCGCGTCCCTCGGCCTTTAGGTTCTCGTCGCCAGTCATAGCGCCCGCGGCTTCCTTCATCTTGCCCTCGACCTTGTCCTCCATCACAGCCTCCTTGTGCCTCCGGTTGCCTTTGCTCACTTGGACACACGAAGAGGCTAAAGCCGTTACACTTGGCTCCGCGACAAGGGTTGCTGGCCTGTGGCTAACCCAGAAGGTCTTTGGCGGCACCTTTCTTCTTCTTGAGTGTGCCTTTATCTTGGTCGGTTCGTCCCTCCGACTTTAGATCTTTGTTGCCGCTCAAAGAACCCGCAGCCTCCTTGGTGCGACCCTTAGCCTTGTCCATGGCCCCTTCGTTCTTGTCTTTCCTACTGTTCCTAGCCACCTGAGTACCCTTCTCTCTTTTGCACTACAGATCTTCTATGCCCCGCGCGGCCCAAAACGAAAACGAGAAGCGATGCTCGAGAAACGCTGCGGACCTTCGCGCACGTGAGCGTACGCCCTACCCTAGAAGGACCCGTCAGTGACTGTGTGAAAGGATTAGGGAACGTCTGATCGAGGTTCCCCGATGGCGCAAGAGGGCGAAGCAACGCATCCTTAGCCCGATTTTGCTAACTCACAGGCCGCAGCTTGAGGTCTATCGCGAATATCTCGCCACTCTCTAGATCGGCAGGTAGTTTCGAGCGTCGGGTCTCGTGGGTATGTGTTTATGAGAGATGTTAAAGGACACGACAAAGGAGAAGCAAACCGTGGGTCTTGGCAATCTAGGCGACCTTGGCAACCTCGATATGGGTCAACTCACGCAGTACATCCCTAACGTAAACTTCCCCGCCAGCAAGGACGAGGTCCTATCCGACGCCCAGAGTAACGACGCTCCCCAAGAGGTGCTCGATGGGATAAGGAATTCGGGCAAGGACACCTTCAACAACGCTGATGAGGTCTTGCAGGCGGTGCAAGGACGCCTATAGGTAGAAGTCTATAGCTAGTTGCTCGTTGATGGCTGAGGCCTCCTCTTGGAGGCCTCTCCTAGATTTGTTGACTTGGATTACCTGCTCAATCTTCCTTCCGTGTGGATCCTGATGGCTTATCTGCCGGGGAGGTAGAGGAAGGCTCTTCGGGTAGACCCTGGCCACTAGTAGTAGTGACCCCTCCCGCTGCTTCTTCGGTCTGCTCTCCCGCTTGGTCTAGAACGTCTTGGAGGGTATTCCTGACGTCCTCCAGCCTTCCCTTTAGCACCTCGTCTACAGTGTCTCCCACCTCCAAGCTCCCAAGCGCATCCTCAAGCGTGCCAAGGGCGTCTTCAACCAACCCGCTCACAAGCTCGTCTAGCGCTCGGGTAAGGATCCTCAGAATCTCGGGATGCTCAGCCACTGTGTTCAGGGCGTGTCTCAAGATGGCGCGGACGTTGTCGAGGTCGGCCCTCAAGATCAGCTTGGCCCTTACTCCCTCTATCTCGAGCTCGACCTCCTCAAGCCTTGCGTCCACACCTACCTGCAGGTTCACAAGGCTCGCAAGCTCAGCGAGGACAGAGACGTGTGCCCTCAAGTTCCTGACCACGAGCTTGATCCGGTCTACCTCTAGATTTTCGACATTAAGGAGCACGTCAGGAGGGCCTTCGTCCTGCTGGCGAGCAGGGCTCTTTTCTAGTGCACCGTCGGCGTTATTATTGACTGGTTGTGGATCCTCAGCCATCTCTACTTCTCCTCCTTGGTGTAGAGCATTGGGTGCTGTGTGTATCCTGCTCTCTAGTGCCATGATGCTCCTCTCGGAAGCCCCGTGCCAACTTCGCCTAGAACTCTATAAAGCGGAAGTCCAACTTTGCAGAACAATCATTTCACATTGGAGAATAGGGATATAGCCGCGGTCCAGAGCGCCTTGGACCGCCATGGACATTTTTCGGACAATCTTTTCACATGGGCGTTTCTAGCGTACCCCGCACGCGCCCCAGTGAGTCACACCTAAGGCGGGCCCACACTCCGAAGAGAGAGGCTAAGTGACGTGAAAGCTACCCTTCAAGGAGGCCGTGGGCCCACCCTTTTAGTAGACCCCGCAACGCCAAAACGGTTACAATCCATCCTCTCTGTTGTGCTATGAGGCACAGAACCCGCACAGCCCCACTCCAGAGCGGCCAGGACCGCCGACAGAGTGTCTCTATTGTGGGGTATTACGTGACCTTATCCAGAATCCTGCAAATGGACTTCCAAGAAGACCCCTTCTACGAGGTTGGGTGAATAGGGCGGCAAAGGGTCGCGGCTTCGACCAGTTTCCCCACCCTTCCTTTTGGCCACGGGCGGACCACCTACGAATGAGCGAGCTGTTCTCCCGTCCCCGGGACAGCGTCGAGCTGGCGCAGCGTGCCCAGGTTGTCCGTCTGGCCCCAGTGCTCCGCGATCTTGCCTCCCTCCAAGCGGAACACGTCTATGGCCAACACCTCTATGCGGTTGTCGGTCGGGGGTACGCCCACGAACTCGCCCCGGTGGGTCCCGCGCACGCTCAGGCGGGCCACCACCTTGTCCCCCTCGGCGATCGTCTCGTGCACGTCCATGTGCAGGTCGGGGAATGCCGTGCGCATCATGGAGAAGAAGCGCTTAAAGGCGTCAGTGCCCTGAAGGCCCGCGGGCACGGGCACCTCTTCGTGCTCGACGAAGTCGGGGGCGAGCAGCTCCTCTGCCCAAGCAAGGTCTCCGGTGTTTATGACCTCCTCGTAGAGGCGGCGCACCACGGCTTTGTTCTCTTCGGACACGGGGCCTCCTTTCCCATCGGCGCTTGGCGTCCTTATCCAAGGAGCACCCTGCCCGCTAGCAACGAAAGCCCAAACGGGCCCTGCTAGCGAGCGGCGATGAGTCCCAGATTAATCCTCGACGGAGTTCTGCGAACTTCGCAGAAGCCCCCTTCCACACACTCCGGTGAATAAGGCAAAAAGAAGGGCCGGGGCTCTACGG
>CADDZK010000447.1 GCA_902812425.1 Actinomycetota bacterium | reverse complement strand
CTCCCCACTCCGTGCGCTTGGCCTCGGGCCTGTAGTACTTGGCATCCTCTCCCGAGACGACGACGGGGAGCGGCGCCTCATCGGCTGGAGCCTCCTGCGCTTTAAGCGCCTCAGCCCCACGGATCATCCTCTCGTGGAACTCCTTGTAGCGCCCGCTCTCTTCAGCCTCGAGGCGCTCCTGGGGGCTGTGTTTCCTGGAGGTGTTCCTGAGGTAGCGCTCCTCCTTGGTCTGCTTGGAGAGCATCTCTCTGCCCTGCTCGGCGAACTTCTTCAGGTGCTCGGGGTTGGACCTTGCGTTGTTCGCGAAGAACTCGCGCTGCTCGGGGGAGACGAGGCCCTGCTTGGCCTTCAGCCCGAACTCGGCGCGGTACTACTCATCTGGCGTCAATACGTGAGCCGGGCCGACGTGGACGCTCAGTCTCTTGAACCAGCGGCCGCAGACATGACACTGGACCTTCTCGCCGTCCGTAGCCAGTACGCCGATGCGCCCGTACATGCACGGGATGTTAGCACGGGCTCCAACTAAAAAGTGGCCACATGACCCCCTCGAAAGTAGCCGCCTGACCACTACACGCTACCCCTGCCGCAGGTTACGCTCTGCCCAGAGGGTAGGGACCTTAGACTTTCTTTCCCTACCACACTTTTAGAGGGAGAACGGCATGAGACGTGCAGGCAAGACCTACGTATTGGCGGCCCTTATCGCGGCGACCGTACTTGCCACAATGATGGTCCCAACGGCTTCACGGAGTGCCCAAGCGGCGACTCTTTTCGGGCAGAACCTGATCGTCAACGGCAACGCCGAGGCAGGTCAGGGTGGCTCGACTGCTTCCGATGTGGTCCCTGTGCCGGGATGGACCAAGATCGGGGGAACTGCCAGCACCTTCACCGCCGCCAAGTACGGCACGGTGGATCAGAACGGCCAACCAGATCTGCCGTCCGCAACAGACCCTGGCCCCGCAGACCGCGGTCAGAACTTCTTCTTCGGCGGGGTCAGTTCCAGCAGCACCACCACCTCCAGCGCCTCGCAGGTTATCGACATTTCGCAGATCGGCTCTGCTGTCGATAACGGCGTGAGCTACGATCTCTCCGGCTACCTCGGCGGCTGGCAGACACAGAACGACAGCGCTGTGCTCAAGGCGAATTTCGAGACCGCCACAGGCGAGGTTATCGGCACGAATCAGATCGGCCCCGTCAGCGCCGCCGACCGGTCGAACCAAACGGGCCTCTTTTTCCGGAGCACCCAGGGAACCCTCCCTAAGGAGACGCGCCAGATTGAGCTGGTGTTGCAGATGACGCGCACAGACCCATCAGATTCCTATATCGACGGGTATGCCGACAACCTCTCGCTCGTGCTGGCCGACGTCGGTGCGCCGTCAGTCGTGAGCGAGTCGCCGGTCAGGGCTGCGACGAGAGTGGACCGTGACACGAACGTGGAGGCCAACTTCTCTGAGGAGATGGATCCGACGACGCTAACACCCAAGAACGTCAAGCTGTTCAACACAGCGACCAAGAAGCGCGTTGGCGCGGCCTTGAGCTGCGATGATACCTGCAAGACGCTCACGCTGGACCCATCGAAGAGGCTGGCCAAGCGCACCAGGTACAGGGTCACGATCCTGGGAGGAGACTCCGGTCCCAAGGACCTGGCGGGCAACCCTATGGCCAAGAGCGAGGTCTGGTCCTTCACTACCGGTCGCAGGTAAGCTGGCTCCTTCTCCCTTTCTCCAGCTACTCCCTGACTAGATTCGGGCAAAGTGCCTGTCATTACGTGGGCTTCGCGAGTCGCTGCTCAGGAAAAGGGGCCACCTGACCCCCTCTGGACCGGCGAAAGTAGCCACATGACCAATGACGCCCGATCTCTCCGCCACCATACTTCTGGGTACTTTACCCGAAGGGGCATGGCGCAGGGGCTTAAGATCTTTGGCCGAAGGGGCAGGGTTCTCGCTCCTTGTGCAAGAGAGCGAGAAGCGGATGACTACAACAAACCACGCTGAGAATCACGGCCGAAAAGCGACGAAGGTTCGCCTGGATTGCCATGCCCTGGGAACACTTAGAACGCTCACTCATTTTTGGGAGGCGCCCGCCAAGGCTATCGTAGCGTTTCGTGCGGCCGGAGTGAGTACTCATCCCTGATCACTAAAGGAGGCTTGGGCAAAATGGTTGTAATGACTTCTAGACCGATGCGAAGCATCGCCGGTGCGGCGTTGAGTGTTCTGGGGATGTTACTTGTTGCCGGTGTTTTCGCAAACTCGGCGCAAGCAACCACATACACAGTGAGCAACACCAGCAGCAGCGGTGTTGGCTCGCTACGCCAGGCGATCCTCGACGCTAACAGCGCGACGCCGGGTACTGATGACACCATCACGTTCATCTCCGGGCTTTCGGGGACTATTTCAACTGGGGGCAGCCAGCTCGACATACGCGACGGCCTCACCATACAGGGTCCCGGCGCCAAGGTGCTGGCCGTGAGCGGCGGCTCAACTGGCCGTGTCTTCTACGTCGCCCCGGGCGTGACGGCAGAGATATCCGGTCTGACCATCAGGGACGGTCTTGTCACAGGTACCGCTGGCTCTACCGGTGGTAACCCCGGCGGCACAGGCGGCCAGGGTGGCGATGCCTCGGGCGGCGGTATCCTCAATGACGGCGGTCTACTGACGCTGCGGGGAGTCGCCGTAGTCGGCAACTCCGCCGTGGGCGGTCAGGGAGGCACTGGAGGAGTAGGGTCTGCCGGCTCTACGGGAAGCACTTTTGGCGCGGGAGGCAATGGAGGCCAAGGAGGCCAAGGAGGCCAGGGGGGTGCGGCTTGGGCCGGTGGCATCCTTAATAAGGGAACACTTACCCTTCAAGATAGCACAGTAACCGGCAACACGGCCCGGGGGGGCGGCGGCGGCCAGGGCGGTAACGGTGGCCTCGGTGGCACCGGCAACCTGAACGCTGGTGGCAACGGCGGTACGGGCGGACTCGGCGGAGTCGCAGGTGCCGGTCGGGGTGGTGGCCTCTACAACGACGGTACCAGGCTGACGGTTATCAACAGCACCGTAG